>JAVBSA010000342.1:0-3034 GCA_031556915.1 Victivallis sp. | reverse complement strand
GCGACTGCCCCGCGATCTGCTCCGGAACCGTCACTTCGGCAATGGCGGAGCCTTTGAATTCGAACAGGTCGCTGATATTGTCCATGGTCAACCGCCGGGTCAGCCGCTCGGCGACGTCCTGTTCCGGCTGGATCACTTCGTCCGCTCCGAGGCGGAAGAGGATCCGTTCCTGAATCGAAGAGTTGGCTTTGGCGATCACCTTGCGCGCCCCCTCCTGCTTCAGCAGCGTCAGGGCGAGAATTTGCCCCTCGAAATGCGAACTCAACCCCAGGATCACCGCGTCGAATTTCTTGACGTTGAGCTCGCGGATCATATCTTCGCTGCTGACGTCGGCGATAATCGCCTCGGTCACTTTGTCGCGCAGCTCATCCACCCGCAGCTGGTTGATGTCCGCAACCAGGACGGTGTGGCCGGCTTTGGTCAGGCCGACCGCAAGTTTGCTCCCGAAGGAGCCGAGTCCGAAGACAGCATAATGACTTTTCGGCATGGTTCAGCCTCCTGTTATCCGATGATGACACGCTCTTCCGGGTAACGCAAGTGCCGCTTCTGTTCACGGCCGAGCAGGAAAAGCATAATTGTGAAGGGGCCGACACGCCCCAGGAACATGTAAAGCGCCAGATAGACCTTGCCCCAGAAGGTCAGGCTCCCGGTGGCTCCGGTGGAGAGCCCCGTCGTACTGATGGCGGATGCCGACTCAAAAAAGCACTCCATCATCGCAAACTGCTTCGGGGTGAGCAAATGGAGAAAAATAGCCCCGGCACAGTTGAGCAGAATGAAAGTCACGATGATCGTATAGGAGCGCATCACGTTCCCGTTCGGGATCGTCCGGCCGAACATCTGCACGGCGGCGCTTCCCTTGTAAGTGCTGAAGATCGCCGCGATCGCCACGGCGAAAGTGCTCACCTTCATGCCGCCCGCCGTGGAGCCCGGCGCTCCGCCGATCAGCATCAGAATGATCACGATGGCGAGAATTTCCACCCGCAACTCCCCGATCGGAATCGTGGAAAAGCCCGCCGTCCGGGAGACGGCGGAGAGAAAAAAGGCGTCCTGCCACGCCATATGCCGGTCGATCAGCAGAAAAAGCAGCGTCCCGCCAACCAGCAGAATAAAAGACATGGAAATCACGACTTTGGAGTGGAGGCGCAATTGCAGCTGCCTCCGCCGGAAAAACTGCTGGATATCATAGATCACATAAACGCCGAGCCCGCCGAGGATCACCAGCCCGGCCACCACAAACTGAATCCAGCGCCCGCAGTCGGCTAAACTGTCGTCGAAAGGAGAAATCCCGGCGTTGCAGAAAGCCGAAACCGCATGAAAAACCGAATACCAGAGCGCTTCATGCCAGGGGTATTCCATCAGAAAAGCCGGAAACAGCAGCACCACGCCGACGGTTTCCGTAAAAAGCACGAAATGAACCACCGTCCGGGTCAGCCCCTCCGTACCGCGGAGGGAAAAGTTGTCGCTCAAACTGGAGATCAACAGCGTATCGCTGAAAGACAGCCCCCGCCCGATGGCAAGCAGGATCGAAGCGCTCAGCGTCATGATTCCAATGCCGCCCAGCTGAATCAGCAGCAGAACAATCCCCTGCCCGATCTCCGTGAACTGGGAAATCGGAACCGAGGTCAACCCGGTCACGCAAACCGAACTGGTAGCCGTGAAATAAGCGTCGACCCAGTCGAGCTCTCCGGAATGCGACCACGGCAGCTTCAGCAGCAGCGTCCCCCCCCCGACCAGGGAAAGGAACGACAGAATGAAGAGTGTCTGCCCTTTTTTGACGAAACTGATTACCATAGGAATCCCCTGTAAAGGGCGGCAGTTACCAGCCTTCGGTCACGGCGGCGACCAGATTTTTGGCTCCGGCGTAGGCGGCCTGTTCCATGCCGCTCTGCCGGCCGGTCCAGAAGTCCGGCCCGGTTTCATAATAGGACGTTCCGGTGATCGTGTTCTTGGAAAGAAGCGGCGTAACCCGCCCCGGGATGATGACGGAATATTCGATCGTCAGCGTCACGCTCCATTCGTTGGGCAGAAAAATATCATCTCTTTCATTGCGTGAGGCCCAGCTGGCTTCGGAGAATTTGACCTCCGTCACCCGCGAGTAGATCACGCAATCCGCCTTCTTGGGGTCGACCACTTTGAGCGAACCGTCGGCCATGAAACGTTCCGTCAGCATCTTCCGCACGACGGCGGCGAGGTTGTATTCGATCGTATCGTTCTCGACCGGCGCGACGCCGATGGTCTTGATCTGAGGATGCATCACGCTCCCGATCCGATAGCCGCAGCCGGCGCCGAACAGGATTGCGATTCCGGCCAGCACAATCAGACAACGTTTCATTTTTCCGCCTCCTTTTCCGTTTCGGCGCCCGTTGCGACGGCGGCCGGATCGTTTTCGCGCCCCAGGCCGAGATCGTAGATCGGCAGCAGGAATTTCCGGTTCTGCCGGGTCGGGACCGACAGCAGTTTACCCTGTTCCCGGGGAATTTCATATGCTTCATACCGCTGCTCGCGGCGTTCGCGCGTCTCGGGGAAGTCATCCGGAACGAAGGTGCGGTCGAGTTCGGTCAGCTTTTTCTCCGACTCCGCCGCGGATCCCGTGTCCGAAAAATCCCTCAAAACCTGTGCGTAATAGCGCGCGGCGGCCTCTTTCCGGCCGGCTTTCCGGTAGAAATCGGCGATTCCGAGAATCCGTTCGGCCTGGATGTCGCGGCTTCTCGCCAGCACCGTGCGGACAAAATCGTTTTCGGGCGCATCGGGATACTTGTTCTGAAATTCCCGGAACACATCGTAAGCCTCGCGGCTGTAACGGGCGTCGCCGTCACCGCGCCGGGAAAGTTCGAATAATCCGTTGCCGAGCGCGAGATGCGCCCAGCGGCGCTCCTGCGACTCCGGGTAATCGCGGATGATTTTCCGCAATTCCTCGAGCGACTCTTTATTTTTGCCCGCCTTATCCAGCAGGAAAGCGAGCTTCAGGCGGGTCGCCGGCGCGGCATCGGCATAGGGGGCGCGCTCGAGCGCTTTCTGAAAAATCTCCACGCTC
>JAVBSA010000417.1:0-11341 GCA_031556915.1 Victivallis sp. | reverse complement strand
TGGTGAACCAGACCCCGCTGATCGAAAAGGTCGTGGCGGAGCTGGTCAACCGGACGAGGGAGCGAAAATCGGTGCTGATCTTCTGCGCCGGAATCGCCCACGCCGAAAACGTGCTGACGGAAATACGGAAATATTCCGACTCCGCCGATGCTGTATTCGGCGACACGTTGCCGGGTTTCCGGGAATCGACCCTCGCCGACTTTAAAGCGGGAAAAATCAAATACCTCGTGAACGTCGGCGTGCTGACCACCGGCTTCGACGCGCCGAACATCGACTGCGTGGCGCTGCTCCGCCCCACCAACTCGCCGGGTCTGTATTATCAGATGGTAGGTCGCGGCTTCCGGCTTCATCCCGGAAAGGAAAATTGCCTGATCCTCGATTTTGCCGGGAACGTCATGCGGCATGGGCCGGTGGATATGCTGGAAGTCGATTTCAACGAGGAGGAAAAAAAGAAGTCGAACGGCAAGAAATGTCCGAAATGCGATGAGGTCGTGGCGGTAAAGGTCATGATCTGCCCGGTTTGCGGACATACATTCATCCCGGAAAAGAAAGCCGATCCGCATCTGTCGTTGAAGGCGTCGAAAGATGAACTCATATCCGGCGACAACGCCCCCATGGAAAGCATTCCGGTTCTGAGCGCGAGTTACCACGTCCACAGCAAACGCGACGCCGAGCCGGGCGACCCGCGTACCATGCGGATCGATTACCATACCGGGCTCCTGACCTATTCGCAATGGGTCTGCCCGGAGCATCTCGGCTACGCCCGGCGGAAGTTTATCACCTGGTGGCGGCAGAACGCTCCCGGCTGTGATCTGCCGGAGAACGCCGACGACGCGGTATGGCTGGCGAATGAAGGCGCGTTGGACGTGCCGGATTCAATTGTCGTCCGCCAGGTTCCGGGGAAACGTTTTGCCGAAATCGTCGATGTAAAATACCCTGAACGCGAACCTTCGCCGCCCCGCGAAGAATTAGACGCAATACCATTTTAGACAGCGTCTTACGGTGCGGCTCCATAAGACGCTGTGAATGACTTTCTACATGCTAGTTATGGCAGTTTTCACGGGTACACTGGCATTTGTTGCCAGCTCCAGCATGTGCCAAGATTTTTGTCAGAGCCGAAAATGGTTCAGGCGATTTTCCAGGAGTCCCATACGTGGATGTGTTTGAGTGACAGTCAGAGCAAAGAACCTCAGCATTGTCAAGATCATTTCCTCCATCACGGCGCTTGTGATGAACTTCTAAATCAGTGGTACAGTTACAACGATTTGCCATAATTTTTCCTTTGGTTATGGGCTTTATGATTTCGGAATCCATGTCGTCATACTCCAAGGTAGCGAGCCTTTTATGTCAGCAGACAACAATCGTCCAATATAAGCAATTAGCATATTGCGTGCCAAAATTTTCAGCCCCACAAACACAAAATAAAAGTGTGTCATTTTGTCACCCCGACGTGACAAGTGTGCCAAGAAGGAAGCATCATGCCCACTACGAAATTTTTTCCGCTTATCCTGATCCTGCTCGACATTGCTGCGGCAGGCGTTTACGCCGCTCACAGCGACTGGAAGCGGCTCATTTACTGGCTTGCCGCCGCGACCTTGACCGCCACTGTGACATTTTAAGGAGGAATATGCCGATAACAATCGAAACTGCCCGGTCGTACCTCGACGCAGGACTTTCCGTATTGCCAGCCGTCCGGATGCGCAAGTGCCCGGCGACCGGCAAATGGAAACAATGGAAGTCGCGTCTGCCGACCGAACATGAAATTAAAGCATGGTTCGCCAATCAGCCGGACGCGATCTGCGTCATCGCCGGAAAGGTTTCCGGAAATCTTGAAATCATCGACTTCGATAACCATGGCGAGCTGTTCGAAAAGTGGAGAGCGAAAATCCCGGTCGAACTGTTTAATCAGCTGGTGATCGAAAAAACACCGTCCGGCGGTTTCCATGTCATTTACCGTTGCGACGAGGAAATCTGCGGCAATATAAAACTGGCGCAGGGGATACGGAACGGCAAGACCGTAACGCTGATCGAAACGCGTGGCGAAGGTGGACTTTTTCTTTGCGCCCCCACGCCGGGATATACGCTCGTTCAAGGGAACTTTTCAAGCGTTGCGGGCATTGCCGGCAAAGCTCGCGAAGCTCTGCTGGAGGCCGCTTGGTCGCTCAATGAAATCGTCCCGGAACCGGCGAATGACAGCCATGTTTGCGGAAGCTCCGCGAGCTTTGCCGTCCGACCCGGCGATGCATTCAATCAGTCCGGCGATCTCCGTTCGCTCCTGACCGCCCACGGCTGGGAAGCCGCCGGAAAGGACGGCGAAAACGAGTATTTCAGGCGGCCCGGAAAAACCGGGAAAGGCTGTTCCGCGAGCTTGAAGAACAATGTTTTCTACGTCTTCAGCTCCAATGCCGCGCCGTTCGAGGCGAACAAGGCGTATTCGGCGTTCAACGTCTATGCCATGCTGGAACACGGCGGCGACTTCACTCAGGCCGCAAAGAAGCTCCTGGAGCATGGTTACGGCACGCCGACGGTAGTCGATTCCGGTGTGGATCTTTCCGGTTTCATGACCGCCGCCACTCCCCAAAAAGATGAGCAACTGCTGTCGCTGGCCGAGTTGGAGGAGCGCTACCCGAAGCTCCGTCCGCCGATCATCCACGGGTTGCTCCGCGAAGGTGAAACCATGAACATCATCGCCGCGCCCAAGACCGGCAAGAGCTGGCTCGTCCTCGATCTGGCACTTGCCGTCGCTACCGGGCGCGACTGGCAGGGCTTCCCTTGCGAATCCGGCAAAGTTCTGTTGATCGACAATGAGTTGCACCCGGAAACCTCCGCATCGCGTATCCGCAAAGTCCGCGTCGCCCGTGGCGCGGCGCTGGCCCGGATCGGCGAACGAATATTCATCGATAACCAGCGCGGCCGCCTGAAAGATATCTACGAGCTCGGACGCAGCGTGGAAATGCTGAAAAAGCATCAGTTCAAACTCGTTATCATCGACGCTTTCTACCGGGCGATGCCGATGAAGATGGACGAAAACGACAACGGCGGCATGGCGAAGCTCTACAACGCCATCGATCGTTACGCCAAGGAGTTGGACTGCGCCTTCGTGCTGATCCACCACACCAGCAAGGGCAACCAGTCGATCAAAAGCGTGACCGACGTGGGGTCGGGAGCCGGGGCGCAGTCCCGCGCCGCCGACGCGCACCTCATCCTGCGGCGGCACAAGGACGAGGACATCGTCGTGCTGGAATCGGTGGTTCGCAGCTTTCAGCCCAATCCCCCGGTCTGCCTGCGCTGGAATTATCCGCTGTGGAACGTCGATCTCACCCTCGACCCGAAAGCCCTCGACGGCATGGAGGAGGAAACACCCCGGCGGAAGAAAACCGACGTCGGTGAACTCGCCGTCATGGTCGCCGAGCTGGTGCCGGACAACGGAATCCCGAAGACCCAGCTCATCACGAAGGCACAGGCCCAGCTCGAACTCTCGCGGGAGAAGTCGAGGAACGCCATCGCCGTGGGTATCGAACTCGGCTTGCTGAACGAAACCGAGGAAACCGATCCGGACAACCGTCAGCGCATGTTTAAAAACATAACCCGGTGCGATTGAAAAAACGTAGGAGTCATGACGGCGGGAAGCTTTGCGGGGGCGTCGGTTTATATAACCCCTTTAGGGGTATATAACCAAGCCCGCAGAGCTTCTCCCGGAAGACTCCCGGCGGCTTCCAGAAAAGCCCCGCCGTCGCGTGAAGTTTCCCGGCCAAGGAAAGAGCTTACCGCCGCGACGTCGCGCGACAGCGTTGAAAGTAAACAGCTCAAATCGCGTCGTGGCGCGGAGGGCGAGGCGATCCGGCTCGAATTGGTTCCCCCCTAGGGCATCCCACTCGAGAGGGCGCGGGAAGGACTCTGGCTATTAAGCAGACTTGCTTGCAGGCGCTAAAAAAATCTTATCCCATAGTGCGCAATATGTTGCGTTTTTGCCACGGAGGCAAATTTGCCGTCCGGAGGTACATCTCGCGACGGTGCGCGTTGTGGCGCAAATTTACCCCAATCAAACATAAGGAACGTTACTTTTATGAAAATCACCACTATGAAAATTACCGACATCCGCCCGTATGAGAAGAATCCGCGCATCAATGACGGCGCGGTGGAGGCGGTCGCGAACTCGATCCGGGAATTCGGCTGGCGGTCGCCGATTGTCGTGGATCAGGACTTTGTCATCGTTTGCGGCCACACGCGTTACAAGGCGGCGCTGTCGCTTGGATTGGAGGAGGTTCCTGTTCATGTGGCGGACAACCTCACGCCGGAGCAGATTCAGGCGTATCGCATCGCCGACAACAAGACCGCCGAGATCGCGGAGTGGAATTACGAGCTGCTGCCGCTGGAAATCAAAGAATTGCAGGAGGCGGACTTTGACCTTTCGCTGCTCGGTTTCGACACGGACGAGCTGGACAAGCTCCTGAACGGCGCAATGGAGGATACGGTCGCGGACGGCGAAACCGACCCCGACGCGGTTCCCGAAGCGCCGGAGGAGCCGGTCAGCAAACGCGGCGAAATCTACCGTCTCGGTAGTCATCTTCTGATGTGCGGCGACGCGACCAGTTCCGACGATGTGGCGGTGCTGACGGACGAAAGTAAGGTCAACCTCTGGCTGACCGACCCGCCGTACAATGTGGCATATTCGAACAGCCTCGGGCAAACCATCGAAAATGATAATATGGAGGCCGGCGCATTCCGAAAATTCCTGAATGACAGCTTCACCCAAGCGGTGGAGGTGATGAAACCGGGCGCGTCGTATTACATTTTTCACGCCGACACCGAGGGTTACAATTTTCGCGGAGCCTGCCGCAATGTGGGGCTGAAAGTCCGCGAGTGCCTGATTTGGGTGAAAAATGCGCTGGTTTTGGGGCGATGCGATTACCATTTTCGGCACGAACCGTGTTTGTACGGCTGGAAGGACGGCGCGGCGCACAACTGGTATTCCGACCGCTGCCAGACCACTGTGCTTGAGTTCCATAAGCCGACAAAAAACATCGGGCATCCCACCGCCAAGCCGGTCGAACTGCTGGTGTATCTCATCAAAAACAGTTCGCAGCGCGGCGAAATCGTCCTCGACACTTTCGGAGGTAGTGGTTCGACGCTGATCGCCTGTGAGCAAACCGGGCGCGTCTGTCGGATGATGGAGCTGGATCCGAAATACTGCGACGTCATCCGCCGCCGCTGGGCGGAGTTCGCCCATGGCGAGGGTTGCGATTGGGCGGAGAAAACTCCGGCGGTCATGCCGGAGCTTGCTGCGGTGTAGTTCACTTGATGGCGACGAACGCGCCTTTGCGCGTGGCGCTTTTGCTGAAGCGCGGAAATTCCTTGCCGCCGATCTCGCGGAAGATTGCCGAGTAAAGGCTCTGTTCCGGCGTTTTCGCGGCGGTCGGCAGCCACAATCCGGCTTCGATTGCCTTGCTAACCATCTCCTTGGCGTTGAGCGGGAATTCGGATGATTTGAGAACTTCGAACGCCGCGTCGAGGAGCGAGAGTTTCTTCTCCGGCCTTTCGACTGGCGCGGCTTTCGGTTCGCTGACGATCCGTTCGAGACGCTTCGCTTCGAATTCTTTTCCGCTGGACTGGCTTCTGACCCTCCAGCCATGCTCGGTGGCGGCGGTCACTTCGACCGTGACTTCGTTGCGTCCGACTTTTACCGTGGCGATGGTTCCGACTTTAATTTCGCTACTCATTCTGACCTCCCGGTTTTGGTTGTTGGCCATACATAAGCGTGAGGTTGGGATCATATCCACTCCACATTCAAACATAAAGGCGAAATATATGGATAATTCGTTGAAAATTACCGCATTACAGCCGGACATGCTGATAAGGCTGCTGAAACAGGCCGGTTGCCGGACGATTACGGAGGAGACGCTTGTCGCCGACGTTGAGGCCGGCATGCCGGTTAATTCGGACGGTACGTTCAATCTCGTCAACTGCGTCGCATGGCTGGCGAAGGAGGAATCTTATGATCAACCCGAGTAGTTTGCGTCCGGTCGAAGTCGCGCGGTTGCTGAACTCGACTCCGCTCGGCTTCGTGCTGGAGCAATCGCGAATCTACCGCGACTTCAACCGGGTCGGATTCCGCATCGCCGCGAGCGACAATCCGCGCAACATCAATCTCCTGAAATACATCGCGTATCTCTATGACCGCAAGCACACGCCGGAGGATGCGCCGGGTGGCAGAAGCTACGACGAGCGGCGCGACGCGGAACGTTCGCGGCAGGCGGAACAGTCGCTTGCCGGACGCGACATCGGTTCGTTGCAGGATGTCGCCGATTCGCGGCGGAAACAGGAATGCGAACGGAACTTCCGGCTTTTCTGCGAGAATTATTTCCCGGAAACCTATGCGCTTGCGTGGTCGCCCGACCACCTGAAAGCCATCGGCAAGATCGAAACGGCGGTGCTGTCCGGCGGTCTTTTCGCGTTGGCGATGCCGCGCGGCTCGGGAAAATCCACGCTCACCGAAACCGCATGCCTGTGGGCGATGCTTTACGGTCATCGGGAGTTCGTGACGCTGATCGGCGCGACCGAATCGGCGGCGCTGGAAACGCTCGATTCAATCAAAACCGAGCTGGAAGTCAATGAAAAACTGGCGGAGGATTTCCCGGAGGTCTGCTTTCCCATCGCCCAGCTGGAGGGGATCGCCAACCGGTGTGCAGGTCAGCTCTGCGGCGGCGAACGAACCCGGATCACTTGGACGAGCAACGAGATCGTGCTGCCGTCCGTCAAAGGGAGCCGCGCGTCCGGCGTGATCGTGCGCGTCGCCGGGATTACCGGACGGGTGCGTGGGATGAAATACAAGCGTTCGGACGGGCGCAGCGTCCGCCCCTCGTTGGTCATCATCGACGATCCGCAAACATCGGAATCGGCGGGTTCGTTGGAGCAGACCCGGAAACGGGTGCGTGTTCTTGCTGGCGACATTCTCGGACTCGCCGGACCGGGGCAGAAGATTTCCGGCATCATGCCTTGTACGATTATCCGCCCCGGAGACATGGCGGACATCATCCTCAACCGGCAGACGCATCCCGATTGGAACGGCGAAAAAACGAAGATGATTTACCGCTTCCCCGACAACATGAAGTTATGGGAGAAATACGGCGAAATCCGGGCGGAGTCGTTGCGGACGGACGGCGATTTCAAGGCGGCGACGGCATTCTATCTCGCCAACCGCGCGGAGATGGATCGCGGCTCCGAGGTGGCATGGGCGGCGCGGTTCAACCACGACGAGATTTCTGCGCTCCAGCACGCGATGAATCTGAAATTTCAGGACGAGGCGGCGTTCCAAGCGGAGTATCAGAACGATCCCCTGCCGGAGGACGATTGCGGCGAGAATATGCTGTCGGTGGACGAAATCTGCGGCAAGGTAAACGGACTGGCAAGAAGCAGAATTCCGCTTGCCTGCGACCGGCTGACGATGTTTGTCGACGTACAAAAAGCGTTGCTGTTCTACGCGGTCGTGGCGTGGAGCGAGGATTTCACCGGGGCGGTGGTTGATTACGGGACATGGCCGGATCAACACCGGCGGCTGTTTTCGCTTGCCGATGCGAATCCGACCATTCAGTCGAACTTTCCGAACGCCGGGTTGGAAGGCGGACTTTACGCCGCCTTGGAAACGCTGACCGGGGAACTGCTTGGCCGCGAATGGGAACGCGAGGACGGCGCGATGCTGAAAATCGAACGGGCGCTCGTGGACGCGAATTGGGGGCAGTCCACCGATCTCGTTTACCAGTTCTGCCGCCAGAGTGCCTATTCGGGCGTGATTCTGCCGTCGCACGGGCGCTATGTCGGGGCGAGTTCCAAGCCGATGACCGAGTACCGCAAGCAACCCGGCGACCGGATCGGCTTCAACTGGATGATGCCCTCGGTGATGGGCAAACGGGCGATCCGGCACGTGGTGTTCGACACGAATTATTGGAAGTCGTTCGTCCATGCCCGACTCGCGGTGATGCACGGCGACAAGGGAGCGCTAACGCTTTACGGGCGTATTCCGGGAGTCCACCAGCTGCTTGCCGAACACCTGACCGCCGAATACCGCGTCCGGACGCAGGGGCGCGGACGTTCCGTCGACGAATGGAAGATCAAGCCCGACCGTTCCGACAACCACTGGCTCGACTGCCTCGCCGGATCGGCGGTGGCGGCCTCCATGCTCGGCGCGGCGCTGCCGGAGTTGAACGCGACCCGCGCCGCGCCGAAAGAACGCATCCGTCTGTCGGCGCAGCGGCGGAACATTATCGCCGCGCCCAACGCTCCGCGCAATGAAATCCGGCTTTCCGAGCTCCGGACGAAAAAAATATGAGATTTTTTTCATTTTTGGAGACCGAAATCGATGAAACTTGCAAATATACCCGGTAAGCAAAAAGGAGACCAAACGATATGAAATATGGAAGCGTATGCAGCGGAGTGGAAGCCGCCACGCTGGCCTGGGAACGGCTCGGCTGGACCGCGAAATTCTATGCCGAGGTCGAGCCGTTCCCGGCGGCGGTGCTGGCGCGCCGGTTCGGAGCCACCCGTCCGCTGCGGCCGCTTGATCCGGCGGAGGCAAGTGGTGCGAAAGACAAAAAACTCCGCGAATCGTGGGCGCGGCAAATCGCGGCCATGCCGGAGGACGGAACGGTTCCGAACCTCGGCGACTTCACCAAAATCAGGAATGAGGACTATGACGGAAACATCGATCTTCTCGCCGGAGGCTGCCCATGCCAGAGCTACTCCGTGGCCGGGCTGCGGAAGGGACTCTCCGATCCCAGGGGCAACCTCTCGCTTGAGTTTGTCAAACTGGCTTATCGCTCAAACGCCCACTGGCTCGTCTTTGAAAACGTGCCGGGCTTGCTCAGTTCAGGCGACAAAGGAAGCGATTTTGCCGGATTCCTATCGCTCCTCTGCGGATGGGAGGTCAAGCCTCCCCAAGACGGCTGGCGCAAATCCGGGATCGTCACACCCGCGCCCGGATGTTTCGGAGTGGCGTGGCGAATACTTGACGCTCAATATACCCGAGTTCCCGAATTTCCAAGGGCGGTGCCGCAGCGAAGGAAGCGTCTCATCCTTGTCGGATATCTTGGAAGCTGGGAATATCCCGCCCAAGTATTATTTGACGGCGAAATGCTAGGAGGGGATACTCCGCCGCGCCGAACGAAGAGGCAAGACGCTGCCGCCGGTGCTGAAGCTGGCGCTGATCCGGCAAAGTGGTGGGACGGCGGCGACCGCGCCGACACGCTGACTTGCACCAGCCACAACCAGTTGATGCCGGACAAGGCGCGACTGCAATGCGTACTCGACATGCGGCAGGTCGAAGCGAACGGCGACGAAGTGTCGCCGACGCTGATCTCCACCGATTACAAGGGCGGCAAGGCAGTTTGCTTCGAGAACCACGGTCAGGACTGCCGGGTGAAGGAAATCGAGATCGCGCCGGTGCTTTCAGCCAAGTCCGGAACCGGCGGCAACAACCTTCCGCTGGTACTGAACGATGCGCTCGGCTTCATCAAAAACGACGCCGGTGGAATCCAGCAATGTTATTCGGACGGCGTGTTCCCAACCATGCGTTGCCAGGTCACTCCCGCAGTGGCGATTGCCGAGAACATCATCGGGCGCAAAGTCGAGAACGGCGGCAACGGAACTGGGGCGCAGGAGGAACTCTCCTACACGCTCAACGTGACCGGAGTCCACGGTGTGGCGCAAAACACCTCCGTTCGGCGATTGCTCCCAGTCGAATGCGAACGTTTGATGGGGTTTCCCGACAACCACACCCGGATCCCGTGGAAAGGGCTGCCGGAGGAGGATTGCCCCGACTCCCCGCGCTACAAGGCGTGCGGCAACAGCATGTGCGTCAACGTGATGCTGTGGATCGGGCGGCGCATCGAACAAGTGGAGAGAACGATATGAACGAAAACGATGAAAAACTCCGGGAGAAAATGAATTCTCCCAAGTCCGCCGAGATCGACGGGCAGAAGGTCGAGCAGCATTCGCTGAAAGACCAGATAGAAGCCGACCGCTATCTCGAATCGAAAAAAGCGCTCCGGCGCGGATTGGGAATCCGCGTCACCAAGATGAAATCAGGAGGTGGCGTATGTTGAAAGCTATTTTCTCGCGGTTCGCCCCGAAGATCCGCGCTCCGGTGAAGTTCGTCCGGGGACGGTTCGACGCGGCGGCGACCACCGGCGACAACGCCAAACACTGGAGCGCCGCCGAGTTCCTGAGCGCCGACGCCGAGGGCGGCGCGGACGTGCGGCGGATCCTCCGGGTGCGTTCGCGCTACGAGGTCGCCAACAACTCCTACGCGAAAGGCGTGGTGCTGACGCTGGCGAACGATGTGGTCGGCACCGGCCCGAGGTTGCAGATGCTGACCGGTGACGATGCGCTCAACCGGAAGATCGAGCACGATTTTCACGAATGGAGCGCGGCGACGGGACTGGCGGAAAAACTCCGAACCGCCCGGATCGCCCGTTGCCAGGACGGGGAAGCCTTTCTGTTGCTGGCGCAGAATCCGAATTTGAACAGCGAACAGGTGAAACTGGATGTGCGGCTGATCGAAGCCGACCGGGTTACGGACGATGTTTTGCACAGCGATCCCAACCGCATAGACGGCGTAACCTTCGATGTTTACGGCAATCCGAAAAGTTACCGGGTGCTGGACTGCCACCCCGGCGGCGATTGGGCGGGAGCGCTTCCGGCGGCAAGGGAGATTCCGGCGGAGAACATGATTCATGTCTTCCGCGCCGACCGCCCCGGACAGCATCGCGGGATCCCCGAAATCACCCCGGCGCTGCCGCTTTTCGCCCAGCTCCGGCGGTTCACACTGGCGGTTCTGTCGGCGGCGGAAGCGGCGGCCGATTTCGCCGGAATTCTCTACACCGACGCTCCGGCCAACGGCGAAGCGGACGCGGTCGCTCCGATGGACGCGATCCAGCTCGAACGCAACATGCTCCTCACCATGCCGGGAGGCTGGAAGATGGGGCAACTCGACCCGAAGCAACCGGCGACCACCTACGCCGAGTTCAAACATGAGATTTTGAACGAAATCGCGCGGTGTCTGAATATGCCGTTCAACATCGCCGCCGGAAATTCGAGCGGTTACAACTACGCTTCGGGGCGGCTCGATCACCAGACCTACTACAAGGCGGTAAGGGTCGATCAGGCGTTCATGGCGGCGACGATGCTCGATAGGATTCTCGCGGCGTGGCTCCGCGAATACAGCCTCGCGGAACGCGTCGAATGTTCCTGCGCCCACGCCTGGTTCTGGGACGGAGCCGAGCACGTCGATCCCGCCAAGGAAGCCGCCGCCCAGGAGAAACGCCTGAAAAGCACCACCACCACGCTT
>JAVBSA010000471.1:0-2723 GCA_031556915.1 Victivallis sp. | reverse complement strand
CACGCTGGAGAAACCGCTGCTTGCTTACGTCGATTGCCTGGATGTGCTGGAGAAGATCCAGGAACGCAGCACGCGCGACATCTATCAACACCGCGCGGTCGCCGAGGTGATCGGGGCGGGATTCGAGATGGTTTCGGGGATGCTCGACATTTTCGTGCCTTGCGTGAACGAGCTGGCCAAGGAGAAGGAGGGGGGGCGCAAAGCCTCGTACCGCAGCATCCGTATTTCGGCGCTGCTGCCGGATATGGAGCGGAATCTGGCGGACGAGATCTGGCGGCGGAGCGGATACGTGCGGTTGCAGCGGGTGCTCGACTATATTTCGGGCATGACGGACTCTTACGCGGTGAGCCTCTACCAGAAATTGAAGGGGATTTCGTTGTGACATTCTCCTGTTATCAGTCGCCCCGGCGGATGTGCGAGGGGATCGAAACGGCGATTCCGCCGGATGGCCGGCTGGTGCGCCGCCCTTTCAACCACTATTCGCCCGCGTTGACCGACTGGTGGATCGTGCCCTCGCTCGACCTGCCGTTCTTCAAGTTCGGAAAATACTTTTTCACCTGGGACGAAAAAGTGCGTGATGAAATCCATTGCGGACTCTACCTCGCCAAGGGGCTCGACCCCATGCTGAAAGCGGTTTACCCCACTAAGAAGGGCAAACGGCTGCTGATGGACGACACCTGGGGGTGGCACGCCTTTTACCCCGCCGTGGAGCGCGGCGGGATGCAGCAGCTGATCCGGCAGGGGGCGCAAAATCTCGGCCGCCCGGTTGAAATCATTCTGGAAGGGGGGTATGTTGACGACCCCGGTTTGTTCAACCCGGATTCCGACTTGCGCAAAAAGGATCGCTATACGTTGATTCACGATCCGGCGAACGACTCCATCCGGGTGCTGACCGCCCGGCGCGACGCGATGAGCATGAAGTTCCTGAACAAGGTGAAGGACTGGAAGAGCTTCGGCGAAGCGATGAAGTTCCTCAACGAGGAGCAGTTCATGTGGGTGGATCTGTTTGTCCGCGCCGCCTGGCAGGTTCCGCCGGGAGTCGAAATCCCGGCGGATGCAACGGATGCGGAAGCCATTTACAAACAATGGCTTTCGCTCTTCCGCCCGTTCGTGCGTTAGAAGTTGAAGATATCGTCGCAGACAGCCGCGCCGTTGCTGTCTTTATAGTCGCTTTTTGTCGTCGACGACGGGGTGGCGGGGCGGGTGGAGGAATTGCCGAAGACGCCATCCGCGCCGGCAGAGACCAGATCGTAACTGGTGGTGTTAAATCGGCCGGGATATGCGAAATAGACGGCGACGCCCCAAGCATCTCGGAGTTCATATGTCGTTCCGGATACCAGTTCCAGATAGCGTTTCAGGTTTTCCGCGTCGACGACTTTCAGGAATTCGTCTCTATATTCAGCGCTGACACGCTTGGTTGCAGTGCCGACGTCGCCTCGAAAGCTGATGTTATCGATGGTTCCGTTGGTATTGAGCGTAAATTGGATCGTATTGAATTGCCCGGCTGTATCGCTCGGCGGATAGTAGCCGAACTTGGTGTTGCAGCTGTCGAGCGCGGCGCCGATGCGGGCAATGAGGGCTTTGGTGGATCCTTCCTTGGCGGAGTTCATTGCGTAGCCGTAGACGCCGAAGCCGATTGCGGACAGGACTCCGATCAGGAAGACCACCGCCATGATTTCAATCAAAGTAAAATTCTTTTTCATATCGTCACCTTTCTTGACACTTCCGATAACAGGGAATATAATATGGCAGAACCCTGTTTTCAAAGGAGAATCATGAATATCGGCGGAAAAAGTGTCCTGGTCACCGGGGCGGCGATGCGCGTCGGCGCCGAAATCGTGCGCGCATTTGCGGAAAAAGAGGGTCGCGTCGTTATCCACTGCCGCAATTCCCGCGCCGCGGCGCTTGAATTGCTCGGTACCCTGCCGCACCCGGAACGCCACCGGATCGTGACCGCCGACCTCGCCGTGCCGGGGGAGGCGGAGGAGCTGTTCGCCGAATGCGGTCCGGTCGATATTCTCGTCAACAACGCTTCGCTCTACCGGCCCGATGAACTTGCTTCGGGCGACGAGCTTGGCGACCGCGAACATTTCGAGGTGAATTTCTGGAGTCCGCTCGCGTTGATGCGGGCGTTTGCCCGCCAGACTTTGACGGCGGGTGCGATCGTCAACATTCTCGACCAGGAGGTGGTGCGCACGACTCCCGCCGGGGGCATTTACGCGCTTTCGCGCCGGGCGCTGGCCGACGCCACGCTGGAACTTGCCCGCGAACTTGCTTTTCGCAACATCCGCGTCAACGCGGTAGCCCCCGGCCCGGTGCTCCCGCCGGCGGGGTTGGAAAACAGTAAAATGGAGAAGACGCTGAAATCGGTTCCGCTCAACCGCAAAGTGGGGATGGGCGATTTAACGGAAGCCGTGCTTTTCCTGGCCGCCAACGATTCGATAACCGGCCAGATCCTCTGCGTGGACTGCGGGCAGCATCTTACCTGAGTGGGGAGGCGAAGCCGACCGGGTCCAGGGCCTTTCGGCCCTGGCGAGGATTCTCAAGGGCGAGTAGCCCATAAGCGCTAGCCAAAATAAGCGCTCCTTGGAACCTCCGACCGGCAAGGTGCCGGGGCCGACGCAAATTCGCTTCGCGAATTTGCTGACTGATCTTTTGGGGGGTAAGAGTGGGCTGGTCATCTTGGTACACAGGAGCGTACGAGCGTCTGGATGGTTCCGCGT
>JAVBSA010000496.1:0-5229 GCA_031556915.1 Victivallis sp. | reverse complement strand
CGATCGTCGCGGCGGGAGTCTTGCCCGCAGCCACCGGGTAGGAGACGTTGACCGTCACCGGCACCGTGAGTTCCATTTTCTCCGCGGCCGACTGCAGAGTCACCTTCTGCCCGGAGCTGAATGGACCGTTGGGCGCATTCTGCGGAATCCGGACGGCAACAAGCAATTCGGCGCTTTCTCCCGCCTTCAGCTGCTTCGACTGGCTGCCGAGCGCAACGGTCGCCGGAACGGCGAAGGGGTTCTTCACCGTGACCGGCACGACAGCTTCGGCTCCGGCACTGCCGCCGACGGCGCGCATCTGCGCCGCAACGGGCGAACCGAACCGGAACACGCCGGGCGCAAAGGAGACATACATTGCATCCTGTACCGGAATCGAGGCGTAGCCATGCTCCACCTTGACCGGAATCTCTTTGCCGAAGAGGTCGACGGCGGAGATGTTCCCCTTGCCCTCGAGCGGCAGGATCTGCCGGGCTCCGCCGGTGCGCGGCCAGAGGGCCAGCGTCTCTTTTTTACCGTCGGTGGAGAGGAAGCGGTAAATTTCCAGCTCCCCGGTATTGCTCAGGAGTTCGCCGCGTTTGGTGTTGCCGAGCTGGCGGATCAGTTCATTGTAGACGATGAAGGCCGGCTTGGGGCGGTTGTCGCTGTTGACGAGCCCGAAGGAATCGTCCGCATCGAAGTCCATATCCCAGTAATCCTGGAGCGTGAACCAGGTATAGAACTCGGTGTTCCGGCTCTTGGCGTAAACGATCTTGCGGGCCAGCGTGCCGGCGTGGCGGCGGATGGTTTCGGGCGTATAGCCGCTGCGGTCGCCGGTTTCGGTGTTGCAGACCGGCAGGTCGATCCCGGCCTCATCCAGCCACTTTTCAACCATGACCTGACGTTCGGAGTAGTTCATCAGGCTGCCGTGAGCGTGGAAACAGGCGATATCGTAGAGCCCCTTCCCCTTCTGATACATATCGCGCGAGAAGTTCTTCTTTTCGCGGGGATGCAGAATCGTGACGCCGCCGGTGGTGATTTTGATCTTGGGGGCGACCGCGTCGCGCGACTCCTTGACCACCTTCATGGCGGCGAGGTAGTCGTCGAATGTGCCCTTGTAGAAATCGAGGTCGGGCTCGTTCCAGAATTCGAAGTAGCGGACCGCGCTGAACGGCTTGGCGCAGTCGAACACCATATCCATATGCTTGCGGAATTCGGCCAGCTTGGTCGGGGCGCCCCGGTATTTCGGCTCGTTCTGAACGTAGTCAGGCACGCCTTCGGTGTAGGAGAGGCAGCTGATCATGCCGTTCTTCTGATTCGCCTCGAGATATTTGCGGACGCCGGCGATGTTGTTTGCCTTGCCGTTGTCGAGGCGGTTGCCGGTCAAGCCCAACCGTTCGATATCGAAACCGGCCATGCGCATCCACTCGCCGTGGAGGTTGTTTTCGGCGTCGCAGTTCCAGATGGAGGTATCCTGGATGCCGAAATACATCGGCACGTCGTTTTTCCTGCCGTTGTTGGGGCGGAAAACACCGAGCCAGTCAGTATAACTGTTCTGCATTTTCCCCGAGTTGAAATCCAGCGCCGCGTGATAGCAGCCGATTTCGAGCGCCGGAATCTCCACCTCGAGGACAGTGTTGCCGAAGGCGCCGAGTTTCACCGGAAACTCCCGGTCGAACATCACTTCTTTGCCGTCGCCGCCGAACAGCCGGTAGCGGAGCTTACCTTCGATGGCGCTCTCCGAAGCGCTGCGGAGCCGGTAGCTTTTCCGGGAAACTTTGCCCGGTTCGGTGGCAAGCGAAGCAAGCACCGGGCGGATCGTCACCTTGCGCTGGCGGCTGACCCCGCCGGTGAGCGCAATGTCGTCGATCAGGATATAGTTGCTTCCGGCAACCCCTTTGGCTTCAAAATGGATCCGGTAAAGCTTGAAGGGAGGGGTGAACTCCTGCGCTTTCGCGCCCACGCCGGAACGGAAATGCTTCCACTCTTTTCCCTCCAGCACAACCGGTTCGGTGACGAACCGTTTCCCGGCGCTGTCCTGAAGGATAAAGGATAGTTTGCAGTCGATCCCGCGCGGGTTTGCGTCGAACTCCACACCGTCGGCAAACACCTCCGGCTGGAAGGCTTTGGCGCGGTTGAATTCGAGCACCCCGACCTGGGACGCATCCGCGAAATCGAAGAGCAATTTACCCGCAAATCCGTCGTCGCGCGAGGAATCCGGAGTCGCCCCGAGGTTCATATCCGCGCCGAACCAGCGGACCGGCGTGACGTTGCGGAGCCCCCATGTGCGCCAGGTGCCCACATCGGAAAAATCCTCCACGATCAGCCGGTCGGCCGCGCCGAGGCTCGATAAAACGCCGCAGAGCGCGGCGCAGACAGTGAGGAAACGGCTCATTTCTTCTCCACGGGTTCGATTTCAGCGAGCCATTCGGCGGAAAGCGGATTGGCGTAGATGCGGATTTCATCCACCTGGATGCGCTGGGCGTTGCTCATTTTGAGGCGGCCGATCATCAGGCTCTGGAAATTGTCCAGTTTGGTCATCGGGGAATTCCGTTCGGCCATCTTGCCGTCGACATAGAGATAAACCTTCTTGGTTTTGCCGTTGAAAACGATCGCCACGTCAGAGTAATCATTCTCCTTCACCGGCAGGTGGCCGGAGGCCATTCCCGCTTCCAGCTTCTCCGCCCCCTTGGCGCGGATGGCGAGCCCCTGCGGCGTCCAGATATCGTTGAAGATCAGCTGCGCCCAATCCCCCGGAGTTTTGGAATTCATCAAACCGAAATTGAACACCGGTATCTGTTCGGGCTTGTTCAAAAATTTAATCCGGCAATAAATCGTACCGGCCTCGGAGAGCTTGCCGAAGATTTCGGATTCCGAATTGACGGCGTCCGCGACCAGGTAGTTCGCGCCGCCCAGCGTGACCGAGCCATCCGCGTTGAGCGAGAAAAGATTGTCGCTGCCGTGGACTTTTTTCTGGAAGACGACCTTATTCACGTCATCGGTGAAGGCGGCCTGTTCGCTCGAAGTGTCGTTGAAGGTCCAGCGGGCCAGCATCCCGGTGGTGAAATCCGCCTGAGCGGAACAGATTCCGCAGAGCAGTGCGATCATGGTTGCGATTTGTTTCATTTCCCGACTCCTTTTACTGTTTGATCGTGAGATATTTTTCTATTCCGTCATAAGGAACACTTTCCGCATGCATATCAACGGCAAGAATATTGTCGCGCCGGCTATGGCGAACCGGAGAAAGATTTTCAACGCCTCCGACATATGTGGAGTCGTATAAATACCTGGAGTCCGTCGGCAGGGAGGTTTCATCGTAACCCGAATCGATATGCAGGAGAATCTTGGACAAACTCACCCCTTTGTAGACTCCGGAAACTGACTGGGGAATGGAGGACAACTTGATTCCATATGAACGGAATCCGTTATAAATGAAAGTGTTGCTGCGATAGGAAACGTGTGTCTTCAAGTTGGATGGACAGTGCATGACACAGCCGGGAGCACTTCCATAAATCCTGCTGTTGGCGGCGGTGTTGTTATACACGCCATCGTAACTGATATAGGTCCGCAACCGGTACTGCCAACAGTTCAACGGCCAGGCCAATTCGCTGCCGGGAGCTTTACCGACCGCGATGTGATCATCATAATCGCCCGCGTAAAGCGTCTGCGCCTGCCCGATCTGCTTCAAATTGCCCATGCAGTTCGAGCCGCGCGCCTTCTCCCGCGCCTGGTTGAGCGCCGGCAGCAGCATCGAAGCCAGGATGGCGATGATCGCAATCACCACCAGCAGTTCGATCAGTGTAAATTTCTTCATTTCGATTCCTCCTTTTGCGGAATTAAAGATTCACCCATGAAAATGTCATTTTTCTCAAGCCGGAAAAACAACTGTTTGCTGCGGATCGCCCCCGGGCAATACTCGCGGATCACCTTCCGTATCGTTCCCGGAATATCCACGTTCAACACCGTCGCCAACGCCGGAGTCATCACCGTCGCCTTCAGCTGATCGCCGAAAGAAAAAACCGAAATATCCCGGCCCGGCACGATTCCACGCTCATAACAGGCACGGTAAAGACCCATCGCCATGGTGGGGGTGAAACAGAAAACAGCCTCCCCAAGCTCGCCGGCATCCAACTTTTTACGGCAGAACTCGGCCGTACGCACATCATCCGGCTCAAACGCATGATAAGGCATCCCATGGAAATTGCCCGTCATTCCGTTGCGGTCGATCCAGTCACGCCAGGTCCGGTACCGGTCGAGCGCCCCGCGCTTCAAATCGAAATCATGCCCGAGCGCATCGATGCGGCGAACGCCGCGCCCCCTGAGAATCTCCAGAAAACGCTCCACCGTATGCGGATCGGCCCCGTCAAGACAACGGATTCCACGCTCGGATAAATCGCGGAACATCACAACCACCCGATCCTTCGACTTCTCAATCAATTCCAGCAGCCGCGAATCCTCGCGATTCGGCGGAAACAGGAAAATCAAATCGTAATCCTCCTGGGCAATCGTCTCCGAAATCACCGGATCCGTCTCGCTGCCGTAAGCAATCACACGGACTTGCCCCCCAAGCTCACGGGATTCATCACGGATCGCACGGTGCCACTCATTGAAATTCCACAACGGAGCAACCATCGCCACCAACGGACGAGCCGCCCGGATCTCATGCCAACCCGCATCCTGAAAAGTCTTAACCGCCTGGCGAGCCGTAAGATAACTGACCCCCATATCAGCAGCAAGCTTCCGCAACGGAGGCAGTTTCCCCGAAGGATATTCCCCCCGTTCCAAACGGTGCCGGAGAAGATGTGCGATTTCCTGGTATTTCGTCATGTGAATCAATTTTCGTATATATCAGATTTGATATATATTATAGCAAAGAAAATATGCAATGCCAAGTCCCAAAACAAAAAAGTTTCGTTTTTCTACGCCCCGGGGAACTTGAGGCTCCGCCTCGCTACTCCGCCAAGGAGCGCTTCGCCTCCTTGGAACCTCCGACCGGCAAGGTGCCGGGGCCGACGCCTTTTCGGGCTTCGCCCGAAAAGGCTGACAAATTTTTCGGGAGTAAAAGTGGGCTGGCAGTCAAGACACCGAGGGGCTTAGAAGCGCCTGGCCGGCTCCGCGTTGGTATTAAGGGCGCGCTGTGGGCGGCTGCGCCTGCTCCGTGCGATGCTTGCAACGTTGTTGCTGCGCCTCTTCACTGCGCCACGGCTGGCGCAGGAGATGACGCGCGGAACAGCCATCAGACTTACCACCCAT
>JAVBSA010000300.1:0-4890 GCA_031556915.1 Victivallis sp. | reverse complement strand
TGGCCAGGGTGGTTTCGTTTCGGGTTGCCGCGACGATGACGCCGGGGGTGATCCGGTAAAGCTGCGGGGGGGAATAGAGCAGATGGAAGCCGCGGATTTCGCGGTCGTCGATGGAATTCCATAGTTTGGAATGGGGGCGGCGTTCGCCGATTAATTCGAGGGTTTCTTCGACCGTGGCGGTTTCCGGGGTTTGGGTGGAATTGAGTGTTACGTTGGAGACCGGGCGTTCCATGGTTCGGGAAAAGAATCCGAATTTCGGGTAAAAATCCAGTACGGACTCGTTGGCGAAGAGGAAAGCGGGGGTTCCGGAGAATCGTTTGAGGATGCCCCGGATCAGCCGGGCGGAGTGGCCTTCGCCTCGCCGGTCGGGTGCGGTTGCGACGCCCCAGAGCTGGATGGCGTTGAAGTCCCGGCCGCCGACGCGGAGGTGCATGCGGGCGACTCCGACGTGGGAGATTATGCGTTTTTCGTCACGGATAAAGTGGCTCTCGAATTTTTCCTGCCACAATCCGTGATTGGCCCAGCGGGAAAAATCGAAGTCGAACACTTCGCGCATCAGATGATCGAGTGCGGGGGTGTAGGCGCGCACGACTTCGACGGGCAAACGCCGGGTTCGTGCCCGGTTGAAGAAATCGCGCAGCAAGGCTTCCGCTTCGGCGGCGCGGACGCCGCCGGTGACTTCGGGGTGGTGGAGGACGCCGGGGTGGGCGGGGATGTTGAACACCGTGATTCCGCCGCAGCGGGGATCGGCGACTCCGTAGACGATCCGCCCGACGCGGGCGTTGACGAGGGCGCCGGCGCACATGGGACAGGGTTCTTTGGTGACATAAAGGGTCACATCCTCCATCCGCCAATCGCCGCGCGACTGTTCCAGTTGGCGGAGCGCTTCGATTTCGGCGTGGCAGGTGGCGCTTTTGGCTTCTTCGACCCGGTTGCGGCCGGAAGCGGCGAGCGTGCCGCCGATTGCGGCCACAACTCCGACGGGGACTTCGCCCGCGGCGGCGGCTTCGGCGGCCTGTGCGAGGGCGAGGCCCATGAATTCGTCATCCGTCATTTGATGAAATGTTCCACTTTGGCGTTGGCAAGTTCCCGGCGGAGAATCAGTTCGAAAGCGCGGCCCGCTTTTTCAGAGACGAGCTGAAGCCGCAGGTAAGGCGCGATTTCTACCAGGGCGATATAGCGGGCCGGATGTTTCGCTTTGACTTTGATGATGAAATATCCTTCGGTATTTTCGAGAATGCCGCTGATGCTGTTGACGGGGAGCGCGGGATTTCCTTTGCGCAGGAGTTCGATCACTTCCGCATCCGGCATTTCCGCTCCGGCGGGGTCGGTTTCGCGGGCGACCCGGTCGAAATCCTCTCCTTGCAACAGCCGGGCGCGGACGGTTTCGGCCAGGTCGGCGGCGCCGGGGCGGTCTTTCCGGATGCGGATGACGCCGAACTCATATTCTTCCGGCACCCGGAACGTTTCCCGGTTCAGCCGGTAAAGGCGTTCGACTTCGGCGTCTTCGACCTTGAGCAGTTCCGGCGCGTTTTTCAGCAGGAAACTTTGCAGAGCCACATTGTAACGGTAAGTTTCGGAGGCGGCAAGGGCGGCAAGCTCCTCCTGCGTCCGCCCCGGGATTCCGCGCGGCAGCAGTTTTTCGAGCATCTCCAACTGGGCGGCGGCGGCGGATTCGGAGGGGGTGATCCCTTCCCGGCCGAGAAACCGCGCCAGCAGGAAGAAATAGATTTCGCTCTCGACGGCGCGGCGCGCGCGCAAAAGAAGTTCCGGTTCTTTCATATCCGGTGAAATCGCCTTTTCCCGGTGGAGCCGTTCCAATACGGCATTGCGGCTGATTGGCACATTGTCAACGGTTGCGACGGGGTCGGGGAGGAAATCCAATTCCCCGGCGGCAAGAGACAAGGTCAGAAAGAGAAGCGGCCAGATACGCTTCATAACAGCCCTACTCCTTCGGAGCGGCCGGTTGCGCTTCCTTTTTGACGGCGGGTTCCGGAACCGGAACGACCGCCTTCGTCTCACCGGCGTTGCGGAGCGCCTCTTCGCGGGAGACTTCGCCGATTTTCCGGCGGTAAGCGTCAAAATAAGCGGCCAGTTTCGGGGTGGAATTGCCGACCATCGCGGTTGTCGCGGCGGTCAGCGCCGAGGACATTGCACCGGAAGTTTTGGCCAGCTCCATTTCACGCAGCAGCATCGGCAGATTCCGGAGCTGTCGCACCCGGGCGCGCTGGCTGCTGAGATCGCGGTTGAGGGGGTATGCTTTTACGCCTTCATCGAGGGCGGCGAGCGCCCGGTTGACGTCGCCCGCGTTCACCGCCTCCTGCGCCCGCTGCAAAAAGGTGTTGCTCTGCTGGATCGTCACCAGCCGCGCGATATAATCGTTCCCGGCATCCATGACGCGCAGCTTCTCGCCCTGTTGCGAGGCGGCTACGGCATCGTTGGCCGCCATGCTGCTGAAAAAGCGCAGAATGAGCGAGTTCCGTTCCGAAGGCGGCGCCGGGTGCGCCTTGCCGCAGCCCGCAAGCACGGCAAGCAAGGCAAGTAAGATCAGATGTGTGTATTTCATACCAGATAAGATAACCCCTGAAACGGAAAAATGCAATACTTCCACTTGAAAAAGAGATTACCATGCGGTAATGTTTATGAAAACGAAAGCCGCAGATTTTATGGATAAACGGACACTTCTTTACAGCTCGCTTCTCCTTTCGCTGCTGGCGGAAGGGGCGGAGCTGACCCGGGCGGAATTGGAGAAAAAGCTGGCCGAACTGGCAGCGTCACCCACTCCGACCTCTTATACCACGGTGACCTGCTATGTCATGGCGGTTCCACCCCCCACAAGGCAGGTTCACATTTGCCCGGTATGCGGTACGCGCACGCTCTACAGGGTTTCCGCCGGTTTCTTTTCTCCGTTCAAATTTCAGAAGGAACTGCGCGCGTCCCTGCCGGAATTGCGAGAGCTGGGGCTCGACATCGATCTGGAAGACACGGAATTCTGCCTGAAATGTTCCGCCTCAATGCCCTTCCATCAAAAACAGCTCCGGACAACCGGAAGTCAAGGTTTGTTGTTCTGGTATCATGATAACAAGGCGAAAAAAAGCATTCTGCTCCCACCGGGAATTTCACTTGAGCTGCGGAGCGACACCGATTTCGATTCCTGGTTGATTCTCCCCGAATTCCGGGTGGCGAGCGAACTCGTCGACGAAGGGAAACTGCTCAAAAACAGTAACGTCCGCCTCGGTCCCGGAACAGAGCACCCAACCCTCGGCGTCTGGCCGGCCGGAACCAAAGTGGAAATACTGCCTGTCCGGGAGGGAGACGACCCGGCTTGGCGCCGGGTACGGATTCCGTCAATCGAAAGCAGCGGTGAGCTCCCGGCGGAACTGAATCCCCCGCCATTCCCCCGACTCTATTGGAAAATCATGGGAACACGTACCGTCGCGGCGGAACCGTTCGACAACAGGCTGCTGCTGGCATTTTTAAAGGGCGAAAAATTTTTCCAGTCTGCCGGCGAGACCCCGGTGAAATCGCTGTTGCCGCGGTTGACCGAGCTCCTGGGGAACACACCCCAATGACCCTCGCCCGGATCGCCCCGTCCGTCCTGCCCGCGGCCGCCATCCTGGAGCTGACTTACCGCTGCAACCATGCTTGCCTCTTCTGCTCCTGCCCGTGGTATGCGACCATGGCGCGCGGAGAAGAACTGAGCACGGCGGAGTGGTGCGAGCTGATCCAAACCTTCGCGGGCCTCGGCATCTCTTCCGTCACGCTCACCGGCGGCGAAGCGCTGTGCCGGGAGGATCTGCCGGAAATCATCGAATTCGCCGCCGACTGCCGGGGGCTCCGCATCGAAACCGTCGGGGAAGAGCTTGCGGAATATGAAGCGCCGCTCGACATCAACCTCCTGTCGAACGGCCGGGCGATGCACGACGGAATCCTCGAACTCTGCGCAAAATATGGAATCAACCTCTCCTTGAGCCTGCCGGGGCTCAGCACCTTCAACGAACACACCGGGAGTGATACGGGGCCGGAACGAATCCTCGAACTGTTTGCCCGGGCAAAATCGTTCGGTTGCACCACCACGGTCGGGATCGCGGTCACCAGACGCAATCTGCCGGAGCTGTTCGAGACGATCGGCGCCGCGCTGCTGGCCGGAGCCGACACGCTGCTGCTGAACCGTTTCCTGCCGGGAGGCCGCGGACTCTCCCACCCCGAACTGGAGCTGTCGGTCGACGAGCTGCGGGAGGCCGCCGATATCGCGGAACGGGCATTGACGCTCTCCAACCGGACCGGCCATTTCGGAACCGAGCTGCCGCGCTGCGTGATCGATCCGGGCGCGTACCGCCAATTGAAGATCGGCACCGGCTGTTCCGCCGCCCGCGATTTCGTCACCGTCGGCCCCAACGGAATGCTCCGGGGCTGCAACCACTCGCCGATCGAGCTCTGTTACTGGCGCGATCACGAAAGTCTCGCAACCCACCCGGTTTGGCGGGCCTGGCTCTTCAACGAGCTTTACCCGGAAACATGTTCCGGATGCGGTTTCAAGGCCGAATGCGCGGGCGGCTGCCGCGAAGGTGCCCGGGTGAAAAGCGGCGACCCCAAAGCGCCCGACCCGATTCTACTGCGTTGACTCCAGGCGGCGCGAAGGTTCTCTGCCGAATCCCTGTTCTTCGATCGCGCCTTCACCCAGCGTCAGGATCGCGTAGGTCGGCGCATCCGGGTTGTCCATCACTGCTTTGATCTGCTTTCTCTGCATTTTTTGACCACGAAACACTTGGCGCGGGCTTTGCCCGCAACCCAACACGTTGTCGACGAGAAATCCCATTGCGCCGCCCGCCTGCGGCGAGCGGCTGGGACGGGCGCTATGCGCCCGGCCTCCGGCGGCCAAGGGGGCCA
>JAVBSA010000232.1:0-3759 GCA_031556915.1 Victivallis sp. | reverse complement strand
CGGCCCCGGCACCTTGCCGGTCGGAGGTTCCAAGGAGGCGAAGCGCTCCTTGGCGGAGTTTGAGGCGGAGCCTCAAGTCCAGGTGCGTTTATTTTGGCTAGCGCTTATGGGGTGTGGGGAAGAAGGCGAGAAGCGCGTCGTGCAAGCGGCCGTTGGTCGCGACGAGAGGGGCGGAGCCGGTGGCGCGGCCGCCGGCTTCTTCGAGGATCAGGAGCCCGGCGGCGACGTCGTAGGGTTGCAGGGCGAATTCCCAGTAGCCGTCGAACCGGCCCGCGGCGACGTTGCAGAGGTCGAGCGCGGCGGAACCGCAGCGCCGGATGTCCTGTACGGCCCTGGCGATTCGGGGGAGATAATCGAAATTGTCGGGCTTCATTTGAGCACGGACGCAGCCGAATCCGGTCGCCAGCAGGGCGGAGCGCATGTCGGAGGTGGTCGAGACGCGGATGGGGCTGCCGTTGAGGGTCGCCCCATGTCCCGCCCGGGCGGAGAAGAGCTCGTCGAGTGCGGGGGCGTAAACCACCCCCGCCACTGTCTGGTCACGATGCTGAAAGGCGATCGAGACCGAGTAGTAGGGGAAGTGGTGGATGAAGCTTGTGGTGCCGTCGATGGGGTCGATGACCCAGCGGAATTCGCCGGCTCCGGAGCTGCCGGTCTCTTCGCCGAGGATGGCGTGGGCGGGATAGGCGCTCCGGATCCGGGAACAGATGAACTCTTCGACTTCGCGGTCGACGGCGGTCACCATGTCGGCCGGATTTTCTTTGGCGCGGATCCCGGCGGCCGACAGGCGTTGGCCGCCTGCCAGGACGCGTTGCCCGGCTTCCCGGGCCAATTGTTCTATGAATTCGAGCATGGTCACCGCCGGTAGAAGACCCGGATGTTGCGCACCGAGACCGTGATGTCGTCGGTTTGCGCGTTCACCCCGAGCCGGAGTTTTACGACTTTGGCGGGATCGGGTTCGGGCGGAAAGGCGACAAAGCACTCTTTGAACGTTTCCGTCGGGGGATCGACCTTGAGGTAAAGATCCTTCGCCTTGTCCCGGACTGCCATCAGCAGCATCTGCATGACGGGTTGGGAGACTTTCACCTCGAAGCCGATTCCGAGCGCGCCTTTCAGGGATTCCTGGGGAAGCTGCAAGGTGTATTCGGGATAGGCCCAGCGGTCCGCGCCCTTGGCGAACCGGGTGCGGAACTCAATGGCGCGGTCGGCTGCGTTGTAGGAGAACGTTGTTTCGCCGGAGGCGTTTTTGTGCCAGTTGGCGGGGTCGAGCATCTGCTCCATCGCAAGCTTCTGACCGGAACGGGCCATTTCATCCACGCTTTGAAGCGGAATCACCAGCGGCGTCGCGTTCAATCCTTCGACGCGGAGTTCGCCTTTGAACTCTTTATCGAGGGTGGGGGTGAAGGCGAGTTCCAGCTCCTGTTTCCCGAAGGGCGGCAGCGTGACTTCCGCCGGAATTCCCGCTGTTTTGCCGCCGGTCACCGTGATCGAACCCGTCTTAGCTTCATTCGAGAGGTTCCAGATCTGCAATTTGAAACGGGCGGAGTCGCGCTTGACATCGGCGCAATCCTTGCCGGTGAAGAGCTTGAAGTCGTCCGAAAGTTCGGTACGGAAGATGACCGTCCGGTCGAACTTGCTCTCCCCGCTCGGGTGCGGCACGGTTTTCGGGGCCGTGAACGGAATATCGGCCTTGAGCGCATCCGCGTTTGCCAGGAAACGCGGGTAACGGTCGGCGGGAATCGCGGCTGCTTCCGCGGTGAAAGGGGTGCCGAAACAATCGACGCCCGTAACCCCGCCCTTAAGCGGCAGGGCGAAGGTCTGTTTATAAAGATCCGTGATGGAAAGATTCGGCCGGGGCCGGTCGGTGTCGAGTTCGGAGCAACTCCAATAAACAAGAACCTTGCCGCCGTCCTTCTTGCGGTAGAGATAACCCTTCAGCTTGTCGCCGAGCTTGACTTCGCCTTCCGGCTTTGCGCTGCCGAGTTGGTCGACCAGCGTTGCGAATGCCGCGTAACCGGGCTTGACGGTGTAGTCGCGCCGCATCAGGCCCCAATCTTTGTTGCCGCCCAGTTCGCTGTATGGGGGGAGGACGAAGAAGAAATCGCGGTCGACACCGAGCGACTGCATGGTGATCATCATTTTGGGGATGTATTCGGCGACGATCATCTCCTGTTCGGGCGAATGCGCCTTCAAGCCCGGCAGGAAGCTGTCGATCCGCCCCGAGCCCTCCATGTTGGAGCCGTTTTCGGTGACCCAGACGGGATAATCGGCGATCTGGTTGCGCTTCATATGATCCCGCACGTTTTTGAGCACGTCGGGGAATTCGCCGATGGAGCGGTAGGTGTGAACGTTGAAGATATCGAAGTACTCTTTCGCACCGCTCTTCATCACCGCGTCGGCGTAAGGCAGCAGCGGCGTGATCGCGTATCCGCCGATCGCCACACGTATTTCCGGGTTCGCCGCTTTGAAGCCGAGGGAGGCGGCTTTCAGGCACGCGGCGTAATCCCAGGCGGCCTCGGTTGAGAAACCGTGATCCGGTTCGTTCCAGAATTCCCAGGCGGTCATCCGGCCCTTGAAGGTTTCCGCGACGGTTTGCGCGTAACGGTAGACGGCAAGGAGGTCGGGGGGGAGGCGGCGGATTCCTCCGCCCATCCATTCCGGGGTATGGTGGTACATGCCGAGAACGTCGATTCCCCGTTCCGAGAGGAGATCCGCGTTGGTCTTGTATTGTTTCCAGTCGAATGTGCCGGGGGCGGTTTCGGTTTCGGGCCAGCTGAGGCGCTCGCGCACCATCTGTACGCCGGAGCGGCGCGCCACTTCGGAGACGGTTTCATATGGGTTCCCGGGCGCTCTGGCGTTGTTCCCGTCGGGGCGGGCCAGCCAGCTTTGCGCCGAATCCATCGCAAAGAACTGGTCGGGATTCCTGGCGCGTTTGCCGGGATCCGGCACCACGGCGAAGCTGCGGACCCCCTCGAATCCGGCCAATTCCAGCATATAATAGCCGTTGGCGAGCGGGGCGAGAAGGAGCTGTCTGACGCTCTCTCCTTGCCGGATCACTTCATCCTTCCAGTTGCGCAAGGTCCATTGGACGGGAGCGGGGGTGTTCACCCGGAATTCCAGCGCTTCCCCTTGCAGGAACGCACTGCCGGGAGCTTTCGCCGTCACCGCAACGGCGGTTTCGGCGCCTCCCGCGAAGCCGAGGGCAAAGACGGCAAGCAACGCGAGCTGTTTCATCAGAGCGGCTGCAATACTTCGTTGACGATGGCGTACTTGAAGCCCAGCTCCTTCAGGCCGCTTTTGTCCTTCGACTCCACGTGGCCGTCGAAGAAGCTCATGTTGAGGCGGCCGCTGTGAATGGGCGCGACGTTTCCTTCGAGACTGGTATCCCACAGCGGCGCGAACTGGTTCATGCCGGTTCCGCCGTAGGTGGCGGAGGTGACCCGGCCCATGGTGTCGGCGTGCATGAAGATTTCGCCGGGACGCTTCATTTTGGTGAGCGAATAGAAGATCCAGGTGCCGTCAAGGCTGCCGAAAGCGCCCCAGTAATCCTTCTTGGAATCGTAGAAAACCGTTCCGCTCGACGAAGCGTTGTAACGGTACAAACCGTAGGTGTTGAACCCGCTGAAGGCGGCGGGGTTTTTCTGGGGGATGCTCGGGCAGTTGAACAGTTTGTGCTTGGCGGGGGCGTAGCCGCCCCGGATCAGGACGTTCGCCCAGGGATCTTCGCCGCCGGTAACGGGGGCGCGGAAGGTGACGGTCTGA
>JAVBSA010000530.1:0-3069 GCA_031556915.1 Victivallis sp. | reverse complement strand
ACAGCAGGAGCAATGTTTGCAGCAATGCGCGTTTCAGGGGCGCGCTCCCCGCGCTCGGCTGCCGGTGTTCGCGGACCAGCCGTTTCATCACATGTTCGACCTCGCTGCCGATGGTGACGATCCGGACATGGGAACTCTCCGCATCGGCGGAGAAATCAGGCTGAAACATTCGGAACAGCTCGTGAGGATGCAGTTCCTGCCATGCGATATTTTCGATCGATCCGACGAAAAAGAGGACATTGATCACCGTCATGGGCTCCGTGAGAATCCGGAACGCGGTCAGGTCGTCGGGATGAACCAGAAACGCCTGGCCCGGTGCGAGCGGATAGCGCTGATTGTTGCAGAAAAAGTCCGCCGCACCGCTTTCCACATAGGTCAGCTTGAAGAAATTCCGGCAGTTGCGTTCCTGCTCCGCATCGGGATAGTCCGACGCCATATGCCGGAATCGCGCGGCAATCACCCCGAAATCCTCGCGCTCCGTTTCGCACCGGGAAAAATAGATCAGTTTGCATTTCAAATTGTCCATGCTTTTCATCATGGCAATAAGCTAATCCGCTTTTTCCGTTTTGCAATGAAAAAACTTGATTTTTTCTCCTTGAGGGGTTAAGTTACCAATCAGGAACGGAATCTCTGAAATGAACAAAAACGCACTTGAATTTGCAATCTTCTGCATCGAAGAGGTCGCATTGAAATTGCACCTTCCCGGCAATCTCGTGTACGATATGCTGGCGAAAAAGTCCGATCTTCTTGACACCTATCTGATTCCGTCTTGTGATGTGCTTCATTCCCAGAGCAGAAACTACATTGTCGATGACATCATCTTGTTGTTGAAAGAACGGGGGATTGTGTCATGATAATGGTCTACCATGGTTCCGGCCGGGAAGTTGTCAAACCCGATCTTTCGTTTTCGAGACCGGATCTCGATTTCGGGAGAGGTTTTTACCTGACTCCGATCCGGGATCAGGCGGTGCGTTGGGCTTTGCGTTCTCTGCGCCGGGGGAATCGGGCCTTCCTGAATCGGTATCGATTTGATTTGGAGTCGGTTGCCGCTGCCGGATATCAGTTCCGGGACTTTCCCGAATACAGCGAGGAATGGCTGGAATTCATCATAGCCAACCGGAGCGGCAAAGCCATTCAGGGATACGATGTCGTACAGGGCGGGGTAGCCAACGACAAGGTGTTCAATACCATCGAATTGTATTTCGATCGCCTGATCGACAAATCGGAGGCGCTCAAGCGCCTCAAATTTGAAAAGCCCAATCATCAGATCTGCATCTTAAACCAGGAAATCGTCGATCGATATCTGGTTTTCGAATCCGCGCAAGAGGTGTTTGATGGAAGCTAATCCCATATTGATGCAAAAAAAATATGCCAGGATCGTCGCTTTATTTGCTGAGCAGATGAATATGGCGCCGGAAAAAGCGCTCGATTTTTTTTATCATTCCATCACCTATCAGGAGCTGCGGCAAGGCATTGCCGATCTGCATTGCCGCAGTGACCTGTATCTCGTTGACGAGCTGAAGCTGGAGTACGATAAAACGCGCTGACCGTTACGGGAACACCGCTTTGGCCAGAAGCTCGGCGTTGATGATCCGGCCGACCAGGAAGTGCTTCCGGTCGGGGTAGAACAGCACCGGGCGCCCGTCAACCTCTTCGAAGCTGGCGTAAAGCGCGAGGTCGCTGCGGCCGTTGAGTTCGACGTTGTCGCTGTCCATCCACGCGATCGGCGCGGAGAAGCGGAGCGGCTGTTTGTCGTCGGGCGCAAACTTTCCCAGCGCGAGATAGATGGGCCGCCGGCCCCGGCCGTCGTGATTCCGCCAGGGACCGAAATGGGGGCCGTGGTTGTGGAAAAAGAAGAGGTACTCCGTCTCATTCAGCCGGTAGCAGGGGCAGGGGCTCAGCGGGTGTTCCATCGCGGGCAAATTGTCGCCGTAGGCCAGGATTTCCGGTTGGCTCCAGTGTTCGCCGCAATCGCGGCTCTGCGACCAGACCGGGTGGCCGGAAACGGAGCGCATGACGTTGAAAAGCCGCCCGTCCGGCAGTTCCACGAGGCTCGGCTCCTGAATCAGCGACCGGTCGGGGTGGCCGGCGACCGGGAACCGGAGCGACTGTTCATCGGGAGTCAGCAAGGTAATCTTCAAATTTTCGCATTCCGGGTCGTCGTCGAGATTCTCGAAGCGGAGGAAATCGACCACGCTGTCGTCGTTGTACCATCCGCCGTTTTCCGCCCGCGGATAACGGGTCGGGCTGACCCAGCGGGTGACGCCCGCCAGGTAACGGCCGTCGCCGAACCGGAGCGGTTTCTGCCAGGTGATGCAGTTGGACGGCACGGCCGGATCCGGATTGTCCCAGATGGTGCGGGGGAGGGAAATTGCCGCTTCGGCGCTCCAGCTCTCCCCGTTGTCGTCGCTGTAAATGCCGTGCAGAAGCCCGGTGGTATGGGTGAAGATGTCGTTGACCCCGGTGTGTTTGCTGTAGAGCACATAGATCCGGCCCGAGCGGCTGACCAGGGGGTAACCCCAACTGCACATGCCTTTGCCGGTGGCGCGATCGGGTTGACCGCCGGCGATGATCCGGGGCGGAGTCCAGGTGCGGCCGTGTCGGTCGGAAGAGGCAAATACGATATGCTGGTTGCACTGGCCTTCGAAGCCGGACTGCGTCCAGACCGCCGCCAGTGTTCCGTCGCCGCGCCGGAAGACCAGAAAATGTTCGTTGGCCGCGTCGGGCAGCCCGCCCGTGTTCCGGTTGCCCGGGATGTAGATGACATAGTCGGGGCGGGTGCGGAACAGCTCCGCCTGATCGTGTCCGTTCATTTTTTGATCTCCATGCCGAAGTCGGTAATGGCAACACCGTCGGCCGGCGGTGCGTCGATAAATTGAATCACGATTTTCCGGATATCACCGGGGAGTTTTTCCGGGAAAAAGCTCTTGAGGGCGATCTTGACCGGCTGGGCGCTTTCGGGATCGGCGTCGATTGCTTTGCCGGACAGGTAATCGGCGATCCACACCTTTTTCGATTCGGCTTTGTCGCCGTACAGGGCGATCTGAAGTTTCTGGCCGCCGGCCGCGC
>JAVBSA010000656.1:0-4610 GCA_031556915.1 Victivallis sp. | reverse complement strand
GCGCGGCGAAGCGGAAATCCGCATCGCGCTGCCGGAGCGCAACTACCGGCTCTACAGCTGCGACACCGCGGGCAGACGCCTTGCGGAAATTCCGCTCCAACCCGAAGCGGACGGCTCGATCCGGTTCCAGGCGGAAGTCTTCCGCAAAGAAGGCCAGGTATTTGTCTATGAATTGGTTAGATTGTAAGAAAATGAAAAAATACATCGTTGACATCTGCATTTCAGGGGCGATTATGGGCATTCTGTGCGGTTGCGCCGGCGCCGGCGGCGATTCTTCCTTTGCGGCGGCGACCTTCAACCTCCGGTATCCGGTGGACGAAGCTCCGCTGGATTGGGAGAGCCGGGCCGTCCGGGCGCGGAACATCATCCGGGCCAACCGGTTCGATATTGTCGGCGTACAGGAGCCGTGGAAAAAGCAGATCGACCTGATGCTGCGCGGCACAAACTACCGTTACATCGGCGGCGGCCGCGACGATTTCAAGGACAAAGGGGAGCATTCGGCCATTGTTTACGATTCGGAGCGTTTCGAAGTGCTCGACTCCGGAACATTCGGGCTTTCGGAACAACCGGAGACGCCGGGCGTCTGTTCCTGGGGCAGCGGCTGCCCGCGCATCGCCACCTGGGGATTGTTCCTGGACCGCAGGAGCGGAAGGCGGTTCCTCTTCTACAACACCCACCTGGATCACGCCAGCGACCCGGCCAGGCAGAATGGAGTCCGCCTGCTTGCGACCCATGCCGCCAGGCAGGCGCCCGGAACTCCGCGCATCGTCACCGGCGACTTCAATGCGACGCCGGACAGCCCGACTTATGCGATTGCAGTTTCGTTGCTGCGGGACGCCGCAACCGTCTCCGAAACCGGCCACACCGGCCCGATGGGAACCTTTCACGGCTACGGGAAACACGTCAGGACCGCTCCGATCGACTATATTTTCGTCTCGGACGGAATCGAGGTGAAATCGCATCGCACCGTCAGTTCCATGATTGACGGCGAGTATGCCTCGGATCATGATCCGGTCGTGGCGGAACTCCGGATTCAACCGGAAACAAAACGATGAACGCAGCGGCGGCTTGCGTTCCTTTGTGCGGGATGCCGATTTCCTCCGGCGATTCTATGATAAATTTTCCAAAGGAATTTTCCAGAATGAAAAACAGGTGGTTCGCAGTTGAAGCCATGCCGGAAAACGGCGGCTTGAAATCTCTCATCCTCAACGATGATCCGGATCGGATGAACTGGATCGAAGGCTTCGGAACCTGGGGCGTTCCCCTCGGTTTCGATTTCTGCGGAATGGAGGAAAGCGGCGACAAAATAACAGCCCATTACCGGAAAGATACGCTGGAACTTGAGGCGGTCCGTTCCATGGAGGAGAACCTTCTCCGGGAACGTTACATCTTCCGGAACGCCGGAACCTTCGATCTCTATTTTCAACGCGGCGGTCTGGCCATTTACACCACATTCAATGACAGCTATCAGGATGCCGCGACGTGCATCCGGCAGCGTTGCCACGCCCATATCTGGTGCGGAGGCGAAAACTCCTATGTCCATGCTTTGAAAATGGGATTGTTCCCGACCGAAATCGCCCTGATCCTGACCGCGGGCGCTCTCGATGCCTACAGCGTCCGGCGCGAGGTGAAGGAAAGCAGCAACGACCGGGGGGATTTCCTGCTTCACCCCGCTCCGTTTCATCTTCTGCCGGGAGAGGAAACAATCCTGGAATGGGTGATCGCGGCATTTCCGCAAAAGCGCTTCAAGGAGACGGTTCTGGCGCGTCCGGGAGGCGTTGTCATTTCGTTTGAACAGGAAACCGTGTTTCAGGAAGAGCCGTTCCGCATTACGGTGGAGTGTGAAGAACTTCCGGGCAAGGCAACCGTTTTCTGCGACGGTCGGGAAATTCCCGGCACAGTGGGAGACGGAGCGCTTTCCGTCGAATATTACCCGGAACGGCTCGGGGAACACCGCTTCGATTTTGAAGTCGGCGGACGCCGTTTCCACGCTTTCGGAATCTGTGTGGAGCCGTTTGAGGAGATACTGGAAAAGCGAATCCGTTTCCTCCTCCGGAAACAACAGATGACCGATCCGGCGAGTCCGCTTTACGGCGCCTTCCTGATCTATGACAATGAAGAACACGCTCAATATTACAATTACCTCTGGCGCGACCACAACGCAAGCGGCGAACGCTGCAATATGGGCAGGCTGATCTGCCGTTATCTTCAGACGCACAAAGATGCCGAAGCGGACCGGGCCCTCGGGCTTTTCGAACAATTTCTCCTGCGCGAAATCTATGACGGGGAGAGCGGCGAGGTTTTCAACGATATCGGCAAGCACAGCGAATTCAGGCGTCCTTACAACAGCGCCGGCCTGATCGGCTTCTGGCTGGAAATGTACCGGCTCCGGAGGCAGGAAAAGTACCTGGTTTGGATCGAACGTTCGATGCGTGTATTCTATGAAAACGGCGGTTACCGGTTCTATCCGAACGGCACTTTGTTTTCGGATTGCCTGTGCGCGATCCGGGCCGCCGGCAGAAGGGATTCCGCGGATGAGCTTGAGAACATGATCCGCAAACATGTGGAACAAATCTGTTCCATCGGTTTTCTTTATCCGCCGCACGAGGTTCGGTTCGAACAGACAATCACAACGCCGGCCGTCGCCATTCTTTCCGCCTTCTACGACCGGATTGAACAATCGCCGGCAGTGCTCGACGAAGCGCGACGGCAGGCCGAGCTGCTGGACCACTTTCAGGGCGATCAGCCGGATTACCGCCTCCACGAAATACCGATCCGGCATTGGGATGAATACTGGTTCGGCAAACGCCGCCTGTTCGGCGATACCTTCCCTCATTACCTGAGTTGTCTCAGCGCCAGGGCGTTTCTGCTTTACGCCGGGATTTCCGGCGACAGAACCTTCGAAGAAAAAGCAAGACGGTGTATGCGGAATTGCCTCTGTCTGTTCTTTCCGGACGGCACGGCTTCCTGCGCCTACTTGTATCCGTTCTCCGTCACCATGCTGAATCCGGACGGCTCAATCGCGGAAAGCGCGAGGCGCGGCGAATTCTTCGATCCGTGGGCCAACGATCAGGACGGCGCACTGTATCTGATTCTTTGTGAGGGCGGAAAAGCGTTTCTTGAATGATATGCGCGGCTCAACTCTCCCGGGAACAAAAGACAAGATCCCAGCGGCTGTTTTTGAAGTTCTGCCTGCTGAACGGATTCTCCTATATGTGTCTCGGCGATACAGTGATGATTCTCTTCGCGGTCAAGATCAACTGCTCCGATGAGCTGATTGCGATTCTCGGAGCTCTGGTGTATTTCGGTTTCCTGATGATGCCGTTCGGAAAAATCGTGACCGCGCGGGTCGGAGCGGCGCAAAGCCAGGCCATCTTCTGGATTCTGCGAAACGCCTCGGCCCTGCTGGTCGCTTCGGCAAGCGTATTCACCGTATCGGGATTCCACGGTATCGCAATGACGGCGCTGCTGGCCGGCGCCTTTCTGTTTTACGGCTTCCGGGCGGCCGGAACGGTCATGTCCACTCCGCTGGTCGGAGAAATCACAACTCCGGAAGACCGGAACCGCTTTCTCGCCAATACCGCTTCGGCATTTCACATCACCTGCCTGGCGGCATTATTGCTGATCAGCGGGATCCTGCGGGTTTCTCAATCGCTCTGGATTCTGACCGGTGTTATTTTCGTCGGTTCGATGCTCGGAATCACGGCGTCGCAACTGTTCCGGAGAATCGACGAAGGGCCGGGAATCCGGGAATCCGCCAGGAAACCGATCGGGCGGGAGCTTGGCAGAGCCTGGCGAAATCCCGGCTTCCGCAGTTATCTGCCGGCGGTTTTCGCAATCAACACGGCGACGATTCTTCTGGCCCCGATCTCAATCTTGACTTTGAAACGCGGCTGCGGCGTCGATGATACCGGCGCATTGCTGTTTTCGCTGATTCAATTCGGCAGCGCAATCATCATGTCGCAATTCGCCGGAAAACTGGCGGAGAAAACAGGAGAACGCCGGATCATCGTCATCGGATATTTATTCCTGATCAATCTGGCCTGGTTCTGGATTTTCATGCCGGAACCGTATTCTCCCTGGCTGGCGGGGATTCCGTTTTTCCTGATCGGCAGTTGTTCCGTCGCGATCAACAATGCCGGATCCTTTTATTTTCTGCGTTCACTGCCGGTGCGCACCCAGGTGACGGCCTCGATGCTCGCCTCTCTGATCACCGGAGCATTGGCGGGTATTGCAGGAATGGCCGTCGCAACGGGCACGATGTACCTGGCAAAAATTCTGACGCAGGAGGCGGTCAGTACTTATACGCTCTACCGGGTCTATTTCCTCCTGGCATTCATTATGATCATCCTTTTGACCCTTTATCCGGTATTGCGCCTGAAAAAGATCAATGGGTTTAAAATGTAACATTGGAGCCAATTGCAAAACTACTTTTTTGTCATGATTTTGCCGGATTATCGGGTGATTTTGTTGTTTTGAGGTGCTTCAGGCATAGCAGCGCTACGCAAAAAAGCACCTCAAGGCGACAAAAGCGCCCGGTAAGACCAATACTCTTCATTTAAAGGACCACGAAACACACGAAAAACACGAAAGTTTTTTTCTTCTGAATT
>JAVBSA010000597.1:0-9809 GCA_031556915.1 Victivallis sp. | reverse complement strand
CGAACGGAACCGACACGCGATAGCTCGTCCGGCTGCCGTTCCGCTCCGTGGTCAATGCGGCCGCCTTTACGGCTGTGGCGGGATCGAGCCCCTGCGGAGCGCTCCAGGCGAACACCTCGCTGCCGCCGTCGTCGCGCCGGGAGAGGCCGAGCTCCCACAACCCGGATCTGCCCGGCACGGCGATGGCGAACTGAACGCTGTCGCCCTGCCAGGCCGCCCCGCCGGTGAAGGGCTGGCAATGGCGGTCGTCGGTCACATCGACGGCGAGGGTGAAATTGCCCCCGTTGCGGCCGAGGCGGATGGCGGCGCTCAGATCCTCAGGCCCCTTCCAGTTCAGATGTTCGGTATGCGGGGCGGCTACAATCAAACTGACCACCTGATCCCGCCGGTTCAAGACGAAGTCGGGCGCCGCGCCCTCTTTGCCCTTCGCCGGAATCAGCATGACGCTGAAGAGCGGCAGGTCGAAGTTGTAGCTCCAGTTGCTGTTCAGCAGCCGGCAGGCGACGGCGACGCGGGCGCTTCTGCCGGCGGGCTGCCGGAAATCGCGTTCCGCCCGGCCCGGCAGCGCGACGCGGCGGCGCTCGCCCGGCTGAAGCGTAAACCGCGCGGAACCATCGGCGATGGAGATGCCTTTCGGCGTGTCGAATTGAAATACGAACGTCTCCGGCCGATCCAGCGGATTGAGCAGTGTGACCGGCAGCGTAAACGGCCGCCCCGGAACGGCGCGGGCCGCGAAGTCGGTCTCCACCAGGCTGCCGGCCGGCTCCGGGCGTTCCGTCGCCGGCAGCTCGAGCGCGGCCGGATACTCGCCGATTTCCAGCGGCAGAAGGCCGTTCACGGCGCTGATGGTCCGGCAATTCCCCATCAGGTCGGTCCTGTCACCCGTTTTCGCCCCGCTCTTTACAAGAAGCGTGACGGAGTGGGCAGTGCTTTCACGCCACGCTGCCAGCAGTGTTTTTTCTTTGTTGCGGAACTCTAAAATCCAAACGCCCGGGGGAGCGGGAACCTGCCGCACGAACTCCTGCGTCCGGAAGAGCGATGTGAGCGTATTGTACGCCACGTAAACCGGCTTGGGCTGAAAGTCGCAGGTGATCAGCCCATAGTTGTGCTCGGCGCTTTTGGGGTCGAAACCGTCGTTGCGCAAATCGTACCAATTGTAGCCGATCGCGCCGCGGCTCCAGGCGAAGAGCAGCTTCTGCCAGAGGGCGGCGGCCTGCTGTTTCTCCCGGCCGTGGGCGGCGGTCAACGCGGTTTCGTTGGCGTACCAGGGGCCTTCGATGCCGAGCTTTCGCCGCAGCTCCCGGAAGGGGCCGTCGATGATCCGCGCAAACTGTTCGAAGTGCCCGTGTTCGTGGTGGGCGTGAATGTCGAAGCTGCCTTTGGTTCCGGCCAGCGCTTTTTCAATGTAGTCCGGCCCGTGGGAGGAGCGGTGCACGGTCATGGTGGCGAAGCCCCCGGTCAGGATCTTCGCCTCCGGATCGGCTTGGCGGATCTCTTCGGCTCCGGCGCAGAAAAGTTCGCAGTAATCCGCGGCGCCGAAGTTGTAGAATACGGCGAGGTCCGGTTCGTTGAACTGTTCGTAGAAGCGGATTTTCCCCTTGTAATGTTCGGCGATGCCGCGGATGTAAGCGCGGTAGAGGTCGGTGCGCGGCCGGATTTCGCCGCCGAGGTCCGGGCGGGATTTGACATAACCGGGAATCCGGGTCCAGCGCGGCGGCGCGCCGAGCAGCGCTTCGAACTCGATGCCGTACCGTTGCGCGGTCTCCAGGCAGGCGTCGTTGCCTTTGAAGTTCCAGGAGGCGTCCGGGCCCGATTGCAAATCGCGCCACTGGATGTCGTGCCGCAGGACCTTGATTCCGGCCAGCGAAGCGGCCAGCGCCTCCCGTTCCCGCTCGGAATCCGAACAGCGCCGCCAATGCGAGTGGACGCCGAAGAGGAAACCGGGACTCAACCCCGGCGTCGGCCCCGAAGGCGTCATATAAGCCAGCGAAAGCTGTCCGGCGCGTTCCGTTCCGCCGTCCGCTTTGAGCGTATAGGCGACACGCCAGGCGCCCCGCGCCGAAAGCAGCTTCCCGAACGGCAGCCGTTCGGATTGGCCGGGCGCGAGCTTCAGTGTCTTCTCCAGTTGAAAATTGCGCCCGTAGAAATCCTCGAAACGGCAGACCGCTTTACAGGACAGCTCCCGGTCGCTCCCGTTCCGGAAGACGATGCCGGCGTTTTCCTCGCGCCCCGGACGCAGCAGCGGAAACGGTTCACCGGTGTCGAGCTCCACCGCGAGGCGATCCAGTTCCGTGCGGTAAAACTCCATGCCGCCGAGAAAAACCTGCCCCTTGCTTTGGGGATCCCGGAAGGTGATGGCGAAGCCGAGCAGCGAAAGGCCGCCGTCGATCCTGCCGTTTTTATCGCCGCCCCAGTGACCGCTGCTTTTGTCCTCGGCGACGTCGAATTCGATCCGGCCGCGGGCGGTCTTCCGGCGCGCGTCGAACTGAAAGGTCTCGCCGGAGGCGTCCGTACAGCGGAGCCGGAGTTCTTTGATCGCCTCCGCATCGGGTCCCTCCAGCATCGTCTCCAGCGTGAACGGGGGCTTGCCGAGTGAAACGGGATAGCGGAAGATAAGCTCGCCGAAGGGCTTCCCCGGCTCCCAGCGGAAACGGACGGCGGACCGGCCGTCCGGCAGCTCTGTTTTGGCGGTGAAGAACGTTCCCGCTCCCGGATTCACCGTGGTGGTATTGAGATAGTTGTTGTGGATGGGGAAGGCGGCGGCGGAAGCCGCCAGCGCCGCCGACAGAAAAAGCAGGAGCGTTCTGTTCATGAAATATTATATTCTCAATGGGTTGCGATCGGGGCGCCGTCCTTCAGAACCTCTTCGATCGTCGCTGAAGATTCATAGAAATCGCCCTTGTTCATCGACGCGACGTGACCGTCCGCGAAGGCTCCGTTGGCGCGTTCGCCATGATGGATCGAAATGCCGCCGTCGGCGTCGACCTTGGAATGGAACACCCAACTCGAGTGGCCGAATGCAGTCTTGGTCGCCCGGTACTGGGTGTCGGCGAGAAGCAGGATGCCCGAAGGATTTTTCATCCGTTTAAAGAGATAGCCGTTGTCGTTGCCGGTGGGCGTGAAGTAATAAGGCCCCGTCTGGCCGATTTTCGCCTTGTAGAGGGTGGTGGCGGTTCCGTCTTCGCGGTTGTCATAGGCTCCGTAGGTTTTCCACAGGTCGTAGGTCTTCCCGGCTGAGAGGGTGGCGGGGCAGACCAAGATCTTTTTGGGGACATAAAGCACGCCGCCGGTATTGCCGACCAGGAATTCCGCCCACGTTTTGCCGCCGGCGGCGAGCGAGTAACGCATGACGACCCTGTAGTCGCTTTCATAGGTGATGACGCCGAGCATCACCTGTTTCAGATTGTTGGTACAGGTGGTGCTGCGCGCCTTCTCCCGGGCCTGGTTGAGCGCGGGCAGCAGCATGGCCGCCAGGATGGCGATGATTGCGATCACAACCAGAAGTTCGATCAGCGTGAAAGGCTTTCGGTTCATTGTTTCCTCCGTCATACGAATTGAAATAAAAACGGCTTTGCTTCAAACCTGTTGCAGATATTATAGTAAAAACCGAAAACGATGTCAATAGCCGGGTTGCTGTTTTTGCCAAAAATAAGACAAAACGCAGGACAGATTTGCAGGACAAAAAAGTGTGATTCCGGGGTTGTTTTTCTAAAAAACCGGAATATATTGACGGAACACAAGCCGATTCCGGATCGCTTCCGTGCTTTTACACATCAACGGAATATGAATTATGAACAGGAAGTTTCAATCGTTCTCCCCGGTGGGATTCGCACTGCTGGCCGCAATCCTCTTCGGGCTGAATGCGCCTGTCGCCAAATTGCTCCTGGGGTATATTCCGCCAATGTATATGGCCGGATTTTTATATCTGGGCGCGGGCATGGGGATCGGCATTCCGCGGTTGTTCCGCCGGGCAAAGGAGTCGGAGGCGCCTTTGACCCGGAAAGAATTGCCCTGGACGATCCTGATGATTCTCCTGGACGTGCTGGCCCCCTTTCTCCTGATGTGGGGGTTGCTGCTGACCACGGCGGAAAACGCTTCTCTGCTGTTCAATTTCGAGATGGTGGCGACAAGCGTCATCGCGCTGGTGTTCTTCCGGGAAGCGATCGGGAAGCGGATGTGGCTGTCGATTGCCTTGATCACCGTTGCCGGCGTCCTGATTTCGATCGACTTTTCAAGCGGCGGCGCATTTGATTTCTCGGCCGGCTCTCTGCTGGTTCTCGCGGCCTGTTGCTGCTGGGGGCTGGAAAATAACTGCACCAGAAATATGTCGGCAAAAAATCCCGCTCAAATCGTGGTATTGAAAGGGATCGGTTCCGGCCTCACCGCTTTATTGATCGCTTCCGTGACGGAACAGGCCGCGTTCCATTGGCAATACGTACTTTACGCCATGCTGCTGGGGTTTGCGGCATACGGACTGAGCATCTATTTCTACGTCAAGGCCCAGCGTCACCTCGGGGCGGTAAGAACAAGCACCTATTATGCCGCCGCCCCCTTTATCGGAGTCCTGCTCTCCTTCGCCATTTTCAAGGATCCGCTCCCTGTCCCGTTCTGGTTCGGCGGCATTCTCATGGTGATAGGGACCGCCATAGCCGTCTATGAAAAACATGCGCATTGCCATAAACATGAAAAACTGATCCACGAACATCAGCATTCGCATGGCGACAGCCACCATTGCCATATCCACGGGAACGGGGCCACAGAATGTCATTCGCATCTGCATGAGCACGAAATCCTCGAGCACGAGCATCCTCATAAACCGGACATTCATCACCGCCATGAACATTGAACGGAGAAGGGTTACATCTCTTTGATCCCGGCGTAGATTTCATTGGCTTCCTGTAGAAAATCCTCGTGGAACGCGGGGAGGAGGCCGTGCCGGTCCGGACCGATGTTGAGCAACAGATTCCCGCCCGCTTTCCGGGCAAGGCGGCGGAAATCCGCGATGGCGCCAAAGGTGGGGTGAATGTAGCTGGCCCGCTCCTTCCAGAACCACTGCTGGGTCAGGGTGGTGCAGAATTCGACCGGCAGGTAAAGCTCCCCGTCGGTCGATTTCGCACAGCTTGCCCTGACGGAAAATCCTTGTCCCAGCCGCCGTCGAACCAGAATTCAAGCATGTCACCGTACCCGGTCAGCAGCTCTTCCAGCTGCCGTTTCATATAATCGGCATAGGCGCGGTCGTCGGGGTAGCACGGCGCGTGGCAGTCCCAGAGCGAACAGTAGAGCGCCGGCCGGATGCCGTGGGCGCGAAACGCGTCGGCGAACCCGCGGACCACATCCCGCTTCCCCGGAGCATGGGCGACCGAATAATCGGTATAACGGCTCGGCTACAGGCAGAAGCCGTCGTGATGCTTGGCGGTCTCATTCATGATTCCATATCCTCGTAATCCTGTAAACCAATACTCCGCCGGCCCTGGACCCGGGCGACGTTGTCGCCTCTATATCGCCTGGAGTTCATAGGCGGGAACGGCTCCCGGTTTGGCAAAAATGTTTGCCTGGAAGGTGAGCTGATTGCCTTTGTGTTCGAAGGGAATTTCGCCGAGACGCTTGCCGGTGGCGTCGAGCGCGTGGAGTTTCCAATTCCCCGGGCGTAGCGTGAGGGTGATTTTTGCTTCGCCGCGCGCTGCGAGGAAGGGCAGGACTCCCCAGCCTTCGAAGCGCTCCTGTGATCTGCCGCCGAACTTTGTCTTGGTACCGTGGCTGTCGGTCAGGTGGAGGATCAGAATCCGGCCGGTGTTATCGAGCGGCTGCCTGTCGAGGGCGATGGCGGCGAACACGCCGCGGCCGATTTTGTTTTCCACTTTGAGGAACTTTCCTTCGCCGCTTTGGCCGGCGGGGAGTATCATGGCTTCGCAGGTCGGGGTTTCCGCTTTCAGGATTTCTTTTTTGCGGTCCAGCAAGAGCTGGCCGCCGGAAGTGTCGGCCAAGGGCAATTCGGAAGGCTTGAAAACGGGATAGCCGGCGGGTACGGCGGGGAAGTTATGGCCGAGATCGACGAGGCCGGTCACTCCCTGCGGGAGTTTCGCCGGGTCGAAACCCTTTTCCATCACCACGGAACCGACCTGGGCGCTTAGGCCCAATTGCTGAAGTTCTTTGGGGAATTGCCGGTCGAAGGTCAGCCCTTCCGCTCCGGAGAGCAGCACCGCGTATTTGAGCGGCGCCGGTTTCAATCCGCCATCCAGAAAGAGGGCGACGCCGATGCGTTGCGACAATGCTTTCACCGGATCGGTGGAGGAGTCGAAATGGCTGACCGGTCCGGACTCCTTCATGACCACGCTGTCGCGGTGGGCGTAAGCGAACTGGAAAAGCCCGTCCCAATCCTGCAGCGCTGCGTAGGAGGCCATCACCATCGCCCCTTCGGCGCGGCAGCGGTTGGGATAGGCGTAATCGAATTCGGTGATCAGCATCGGCTTCCCGTAGATGCGGCTGGGGAAAAGACTGCCGGGCACGCTCATGCCGGAGAGAACCGAACCGGTGTTCGCCACGGAGGGAAGCTGCCAGCGCTTTTCCGGGAAACTCGGGTGGGCCCAATAGATATGATTGTCCACATAGTCGTACCGGTCGCGGATGACCGAGAGTATCGGCTGGGAACGCATATTCATGTCGCTCAGCGGGCAGTTTACGCCGAGACCGCGCACGAAATTCTTCATGCGTTCATATCCCGCCAAATGAAGTTCCGCAAGAAAGGCGGAGAATTTCTGCTGACGGCCAGTTCCGGCCTTGAATTCCTTCCCCTTCTCCCACGCCGCGAACGCTTTGTCGTAGGCCTGCCGGGTGTAAGGCTCGGCCTGGCTGGTGGAGTTGAGGTTACCCTCGTTGATGAGGCTGATGGAAATCAGCGCCGGGTCGTCCTTGAGCGCCAGCCCGGTATAGGGGTTGACATGGGTGAGCCAGTTGCGGGCGAAAACTTCCCAGTTCGTCATGGCGGAATCCAGCAGATAAGCGAGCGGCTTGAAGGCGGCGCGGCCGACTGTCTGCTCCGGGAATTCCGGAATCTCGCCTTTGGTGAGCGGACGCGAAACATAGAGATCGACGGTGATGTAGATTCCGCGCTGCTTGAGACAATGGATCAGATACTCCATCTGATCCAGCCGGACCGGGTTCAACGCGGTGGAACCGTTCTCCGTGAGAAGCGAAAGCCCGGCGTCCTGATGGTGCAGACGGATGGCGTTATAGCCCGCCGCCGCCAGCCGGTCGGCGAGGCGTTCCGCCCACTCTTTGGTAAGAAACTGGGCGGTGTTGCAGAGATTCGCGCCGTAGAAACGCACCGGATCCCCGGGACGTCCTTCGAATTCGAACCTGCCGCCGGAGCCGGTGACCACGCGGCCGTATTTGCCGGCGGGAGCGTCGAGCCGGTCAGAAAAGTCCAGCGCGGAACCCTTCACCGTATCCTTGGAGTAATTCATCGGCTGAAACTCTTTGCCCGGCACGATGTAGACCGGAGCGCTTCCGGGGCGGGGAACCTCTTCCATGCCGAGGGAAAGCGCCACGATGCCCCAGACGGAGACTCCGCTGGAAGAAAATCCGACTCCGGTCACCGGCTTGTTTTCGATCGGGAAACAGGAGCGGTAGAGCCCCACATAGGAGCTTTTATTTTCCCCCGTCCAAACCACTTCGCCGTTGCGCCGGGTGCGCGGTTCCCACCAGTTGCCGACGTCGACATTTCCGGTCACCGGAATGACGGTGGAGGTGCCGTCGGTATAGCTGACCGTCACTTTGCCGATCTCTTTGAGGTTGCCGGGCCAGGCGAGCGCATGAAGCAGATAAAGATAGTTGCCCCGGGGGGAATCCGGCACTTTCACCTCCGCCTTCTGCGGAAAATACTCCCGGTTCGGCCCGGCGAGCATCAGGCAGGATTTTCCCTGATTGGAGGCGGGATCGATCAGGTCGAAGCTGACTCCGCCCAGGCTCCGCAGCCCGACGGGGAGCATCCGCAGGTCGTTCTCTTTGCCCTGGTCGGTCCAGCCGCCCCGGCGGTCGTCCGCCGTTTCGTCGGTGAATCCCATATTGACCGCGCTCCTGAGATCGACCGGAGTGCTTTCATAGGCGGGCGCGGAACATTCGAGATCCAGCGACCAGGCTGCCGCCGAATCGCGCCGGAACCCGATCCGGAGTGCGTAGGAATCGAGGTTATAGGCGCGGTCGTCCTGAACTCTCACCTGGAAAGCTCCTTTGAAGACCAGCTTGCGCCCGGCGAGGGGAACGATCAAACTACTCGCGTCCCCCTGAAAGAGCGTGGTGTTTTTCCCCGCCTTCGGTTCCACGGGCAGAAGGAGCCCTTTGCCGTCGATCACGAGCTCCCGGCCGCGGAATTCGTCGACCGGCAGCCGGGCGACCAGCGCCACCGATTTCCAGTCGCGCTCCGCGCCCGGAGCGCAGAACGCGGTGTAGCGGAAGTTCTCCCCCTGTGCTTTAAGCGTACTCACCAGTTCGATGCGCGGGAGCCCTTCGTAGCGGAACGCGCCCGCGACCCGCTCCGGCGTGTGGGAGGTGACTTCGAAATAGCGGTAAATCTGCCCGTAGCTTTTCCAGTTCTCATCGAAAACGGAGCCATAGAAGGAGAGCTTCTCCATTTTGAGCTCCCCTTTCGGCCCGAGTTCGACCACCCCCGCGCCGCAGGATATGCAGAGCGCCGACAATACGGCAAAGAATAATGTTCTCATGATTGTTTCGTCAATCAGTTGATGACGTGCGGACGCCATTTGATTTTACTGTCCGCACCGTACAGGTCGCCCGAACGCTGTTTGGCGACGTGGGAGTCGAAGAACAGCACGTTGACGCCCCCGCCGTGACGGTAGGTAACCTGCGCGCCGCTGCCGATGGTCTCCCCGCGCTGAGCATGGAGTGCGGGGTTGGCCCCATTGTAGTTGGTGTTGTAGACGAGCGCCTCGGTGATCAGAAGTTTGGCGGAAGGGTTCCGTACGCTCGACTGAAAATAGCTGCCTATCACATCCGTGGTGGCGAAGACGTCGGTTTTGGGCGGATCGTCGAACCCGGTGGAATTCATTCCGTAGCTGTACTGAAGGCTTTTGGTGTTGAGTTCCGGCTGCGATTTGGGGCAGACGATGCCCGGGGCGATATTGTCCGAATTCACCCCGATCTCCCCCATAGGCGAGGTGGCGGCGGAGGTATTGTGCTTGGCGCCCAGATTTTTCAGGAACAACCGGTTCCGTGTCCACTGAATGGAGATGCCGCCGGTATTATAGCGGAGCGGCACATTCCACCCCGCGCTGCTGTCGGCGTAGAAGGTGTTCGCCACGCCGATCTGCTTGAGGTTGTTGAGGCATTTGGTAGCATGGGCCGTATCCCGCGCCTGGGCCAGAGCCGGCAGCAGTATAGCCGCGAGAATGGCGATGATGGCGATCACCACCAACAGTTCGATGAGTGTAAAATTCTTTGCTTTCATCCTTCGTTCCTTTCCGATAACTCCAAGATAAAATAAGCACAATTGTCAGGGAGGCGGACTGCGCCTCCGGTAATTTCCGGCTGTTCCTCCGTCAGCGGCGAGAAGGCGCGGAGCTGCATCTTTGTCTTGAATTCGACGGAGTGTGCGCAATTCTTCGGGGCCGCGCGGGTGATCAGATTGACCCGGGAACGGTGGTAACGCAGCTTCTCCAGCTCTTCATCGATCTCGGTTTCATACTCGCCCGCCAGAAAATGGAGCACATACTTTTGGCGGGAACGGCGGGTGAGCATGAAGTAGCCGCGGGGAACTTCCAGCCAGAAGGGAATCAGGGGGAGATGGGAGGAAA
>JAVBSA010000400.1:0-3545 GCA_031556915.1 Victivallis sp. | reverse complement strand
TGTCGTATCCGAGGTGCCAGTAAGGAATCGTCGCGCCGCGCACCGGCATCTCGAAATCGCCGTTGCAGGTCACCTTGATTTCCCTGACCAGTTTCGGTTCGGGGTCTTTGCCTTCGCCAGGGTCGCCTGAGATTTCACCCTCCAGGAACAGCGGGTTGTTTTGCGTCATTTCAAAGGAAATGGAACCGTTCTGCGCTGCGAGTTCGAATTCGCGCCCCATGCAGTCGGTCACTTTAACCGTCTTTTGTGGAGTGCGGAGCGTGACCCGGGAGCGGGGCGCGTCGTTCAGAATCACCAGAAGAGTGGATTTGCCCCCCTTTTGAAACCGGAATCCATGCAGCCACCCCTGTTCGGCCTGGCCGGTGATGTTCAATCTGCCGGCGGGATCGGCGTCGCCGATCAGGCGGATCATGGTTCCCATGGCGACGTATTCCGGGCGGAGTTTGAAATCCGCTTCGAGCATTCCCGCGATCCAGCCCGGATTTTTGAGTTCCGGGATGTCGCGGAGCAGGAACTTGCAGAGCGCTTTGCCGCCCGCCGTAAGCTGGGTGCCGTATTGGATGTAGGAGATGCGGATGTTGCGGCAGATGTCGTCCCAGGGGGCGTCCGCCCGCGGGGTGCTGACCATCCCGCCGATTTCGGTCAGGATGATGTCGACATCTTTTTTGCCGTATTTGCCGAGCACTTTGCGCACTTCGCCGAGGTCGGCGGAATAATGCGTCGAAAAGTAGTCCGTCTCTTTGCGCGCCGCCTCGTCGGCGAGGAAAACATCGAGCCAGTTGCGGTAGGTGTAGCCGTCGGGAGCTCGGCCGGTGGTGTTCGGGCCGACCGGGGTCGCCGGATCGCCGGCGTGAAGCGCCTTGGCGACGATGGTGTAGAACTCGATGAAGTCCCGCATGATCGCCTCTTTGTCGCCCTGATGCTTGTAGCGGCCGACCCAGAAGTTTTCGGCGTCGACTTCGTTGCCGATTTCCCAGTAGGCGACTTTGCCTTTGTAGCGTTCGGCAAGCTCCCGGTGAAAGGCTTTGGTTTGTTCGAGATAGCGGTCCGCCGGGAACATTTTATCCATGTAATAGCCGTCGGTATTGGTGCCGCGCCCGCTGGAGGCCCAGGCGGGGAAGGGCCAGGCGGTGGTTCCCACGATGGCAAGGCCGCGCTTTTGATAGAGTTCCACTTCGCGGTCGGCGGTCGCCCAATCCGGCGGAAGGGTTTCGTCGGGTTGGATCCGGATCCAGTTCAAGCGGTGGGTGCGGACATAGCGCATCCCGATCCGTTCCATGAATTTCGCGTCGAAATCGCGGTGTTCGAGCGGATAGAAGGTGTGCGGAGCGACCATGGCGCCGAACTGGTTCTTCTGCCAGTCGGTTTTGGTCCGGTCGAATTCCGGAATCACGGCGAAGGGGTGGCGAACACCCCCGGAATTGAGCTCGTAATAGCCGGGACCGAGATTTTCAATGGCGATCCTGCCATTTTCAAACCGTTCGTTCCGAATGGTTTGCCGGTCAAAGTCGACGACGTTGAACTCGCCCGTCGGCAGGGAGGCGGTGAAGGTCACCGTTTCGCCGGGGGCGAATACCGCCGTGTCGACGGCGGGTTTGAGTTCCAACGCGGCGGCTCCCAGGGCCGACAGCAGAAAAAGGAGAATCACGGATTTCATATTAGTTGATCTGAACGCCTTCTTTGACGAATTTAGTGAAGCTTTCTTCCCGCAGCGCGGCGATGGTCATGGATTGCACCCTGCCGTCTCCGTAGGCGATGTTGCACAGGTCATTGTGGGCCAGCGCCGCGGCCGAACTCGGGTAGAAATAACGGGGATTGAACGCCAGGTAACCTTCGCCGTTCAGCTTGCGGCAGTCGGCGAAAACCGGAGTCCGGGAAGCTCTCTTCATGCGGCCGGGAACCATGAAGAAGCCCTCCTGGCCGGCGGACGTCACTTTGATGCTGTAGTCGCCGAGCTCGTCGAGGCGGTCTTTGGTGAAGGGGCCGCGCGGGTCGCTGCCGCCGCCGCCGAAATCGAAGCGGAAAATCCCGTAAGTCGCTTCCGGCCAGGCCTCCGGCTTCGGGGTCGAGGTCGGGCAGCTTACCACATTTTCGTTCAGGTAACCGCAGAAGATCAGCACGTTGCTCCAATAAGAGTAGGGCGAGTCGCCGTTGAACATTCCGTGAACATAGTAGTAATCGCGGTGGTCGGCGGCGTAAAGGATCTGTGCTTTCATGCACTGGCTCTGGCGGTTGACGCAGCTGATTTTTTTGCCGTTTTCCCGTGCTTTGTTGAGCGCCGGGAGCAGCATGGCGGCCAGGATTGCGATGATCGCAATCACGACCAGGAGCTCGATCAATGTGAAGTGTTTTCGTTTCATTCGTTTTTTCCTGCTTATATTGTTTTGACGGAACCCCGCTTGATCAGGGCGGGATGGATATGCTTGTTTTCGAGACTGCCGTTTTTCAGCATTACGAGAGCCATCCGGACCTGCTGGAGCAAGCCGACGGAGACGGTGTCCAAAGGCGGATGCAGCGTCGCCGTGCCGGAGGTGTTGCCGATCACCGCGAAGCCGAGTTCTTCCGGAATCCGGATTCCGTGGTTGTGGCAGGCGTTGAGCGCTCCGGCGATCGAATCGCCCGAGATTCCGGCGACGGCGGTGAAGTCGAATCCGTCCGCAATCGCCTTCGCCATCCGGAGATAGGTTTTCTCCTGCGCCGCTTCGCCGCTCAGGATTCCGCAGTCGAGCAGCGTGGTTTCCATCTCGTGCAAGCGTGCGTAGTTGAGGATTCCGGCCACCCGGTCATCGATGACGCTGCTGGCGGGCTCGCTCACCAGGACGCCGATCTTCCGGTGCCCGAGGGTGTGGAGGTGGTGCGCGGCGCAGTTCCCCGCGAAACTGTCGTCCAGCCCCACCGAGGGCACGTTGAAGTTGGCCAGGTGGTGGCAGAGCACCACCAGCGGCCCGTGGCGGCGGAAAACGTTGAGCGCCGCCACGTCGTCCTCGTCGAGTGTGTTGACCCGGCCCGGCATCAGGAGCATGCCGCGGACGTTCTCCGTACGCAGCGCGAGTTCCGGCGGAATCGCGTAGCGGAAGTCGAAACGGTACAGCAGCAGCCGCACCTCCGGACATTCCGGCTGAAGTTCCCGCAAGGCAGCCTGGATCTCGTCGATATCGGGGGAGATCCAGTTGGGCACCGCCACCATATAGGTGGGCGGAACCTGATGTGCGGTTCCGAGCGGACGGGGTACGAAGCACCCTTTGCGCGGAACCGTTTCCAGGCGCCCTTCGTGGGAGAAGCGGTCGATGGCGCGTTCGACCAGCTGTTGACTCACGCTGTATTCGCGCATGATTTCCCGGACGGAGGGAAAGCGGTCTCCGGGCCCCAGCCGGGAGAGCTCCCGCTTGAGATTCTCGTAGAGAATATCGAGTTTCAATGCATTCTGTTCCATAATGGGTTCCCTGTATTGCTGTGTCATATTATGCTGTAACATACAGGGGGGTGCAAGGAAAGTGCAAAAGATTTTCTGTATTTTTTCCGTATTGATGCTTTTGGGGAGGAAT
>JAVBSA010000548.1:0-5059 GCA_031556915.1 Victivallis sp. | reverse complement strand
ATTCCTCCGGGAAAACCAGGCCTTCATCCACGCGGTTCAGACCGGAGACGCGTCGAACCTTCCGGCTCCCTACGCCGAAGCGGTCAAAACACTTCAGCTTACGTTGAGCGCCGTAAAGGACTTCAACACGGGAGCCGAATGGAAAAAGACATTCTACCATGATTTTGTCGACTCCCCGGGCGATTCCGCCGTTTTGGATTGCGTCAAATAAATTTAAATTGCAAAGATTGTTCCAATGATCATTGCAGCAGGCCCGGACAATGATTATCTTTAACAAGTAAATCGAGGAACGGAAAATGAAACATCGTCGCTTATTCACTTTGATAGAACTATTGGTTGTAATCGCCATCATCGCAATTCTGGCCGGAATGCTCCTGCCCGCGCTGGGCAGCGCGCGCAAGCGGGCGCAGGGCGCCAACTGTATCGCCAACCTCAAACAGATCGGCGCCGCCATGCTGATGTACGGCGACGACAACAAAGGCCGCGTCTTCCTGATGAGCGCCGACAGCACCACTTATATGCATAAGCTGTTGGGGTACAACCGCGCCACCAACACCGCCTCCGGCGGTTATCTGGGCGACATGAAAATCGCCCGCTGCCCGTCGGCCGTCGTCAATGCGGCCTACGCGGGGAATTTCACCTCCGTATACGGCTGGTGCTGGGCGTACGATATTTACGGAACGTTCAGCTGTTACGACAGCAACCCGAAAATTCAGAAATATGTAAAATGGAGCGCCTTCACCGAAGATTACGGAGTCGACTCGGATGCGCATATCGCGCTTTTGAGCCGGGGGGATTCCAGTTCCCCGCTGCTGGTCGACTCCTGGGCGACCTGGCGTTTGAGCCCGTACTACCTGGTCCGGACGGACGACAGCTACAACGTACCCAGCGCCCTGCACCTCAAGTCGGCGAACGTTCTTTTCGTCGACGGCCATGTCTCCGCCAAGGGGCTGGGCAACCTGAAGGAGATGGGATTTCAGTATTGCGACACGGTCCAGGACACATTTTCGACCGCGCTTTAATAATTTATCAACCCGAGGATCCCAAAGCATGACAAAGATCTTGTCATTGTGCGGAGCGGCAGTCATCTGCTGCTCTTTATCAATGCCGCTCGAAGCGGGCACGATGAACCTGGCCGACGCGCCGAATCACTGGACGTTCCAGCCGGAATGGGTCTCGCTCCCCTCCCCCAACCACTCTTTGACCGGGGAAGGCAAACTGGTGTTCACCGTGGAGCCGGGACTGGAGGGCAAATGGTCCCGCCCGCTCGGCGTCGCCACACGCAATTACGATAAGTTGGAGTTCACTTATCGCGCAAAGAATTTCAACGCGGCTCCCGGCGACGATTTTTTTCTTTACATCGAAACCGACCTCGCACAGCCGGCCCGGCGTTTTTTAATCAATCGCGACGAAGTGAGGGATGACGGCGAGCTTCACGCGCTGACGTTCGACCTCAAAAAAGAGTTCCCCGGAGCAACTCTGCTCAAGCAGGCTGTCATCCACGTCCTCGGGAGCGGCGGCAAGCCGGGTTGGGTTGAAATTCAGCAATTCCAGCTCACCGGGCCGGATGCTCCGGCGTTCGACGCGGCTCCGGTCCCCAAAGCGGCGCGCCACGGCGAAACCGGTTTCGAGCTGGACCGGGCGAGTCTGAAGAAACTGAAAAGCCATCCCACCTGGTGCGGAGGAATCGCGGCGAAGCATTACAGCTTTGCCGCCATCGCCGACCGCTTTGTCATGCACGCCGAAAACGGCGAGATGAAGTGGTCGCTGCCGGTTTCCGTCGCCACGGACGAGTACGGGTTCATGGTGTTGACCTACCGCACCTGCGATTTCAACGCGGCGCCCGGCGACGATTTCTTCATCCACCTCGACACCAGCGCCATGGGCGCCGCCAGGAAAAGCTACGCCGTGCCGCGGGAGGCGCTTGCCGCCGACGGCAAGTGGCACACGATTGTCGTCGATCTCAGGGAGAGTTACGGAGAGGGTTCGATCAATCAGGTCGTCTTCCACGCTGTTCCGTTTGAAAACGCTTCGGTGACGGTGGAGATCGGCGAGCTCCTCTTCTGCTCCGAATCCGGCAAAGCGAAAGCCGCCGGGAGCGCCAAACTGCTTTCCGAGGTGCGCTTTACCGAAGAGATGAAAATCGCCAGGCGCGATCCGGCGGAAGTCACCTGGCCCCGCGGAGACGCCGCCGCTTCCGCCATGCAAAACAGCGACGGAACCGTGTTTCAGGTTCCGACCTCCGGCGCGGTGATGCGCTGGAACTGCATCGTGTCCGCGCCGGTGGCGCTGGCTCCCGGCCAGATCATCGAAATGCGTTACCGGGCCGAAAATCTCGACGACAATCCGGAAGGCGTCATCTTCCTGGGCTGGAACGTCGTCAATGATTCCGTTCCGGAGAATATGCGCCCGGTAACCTTCAACAGCTTCGTCAGCGACGGCCTGTGGCGCATCGCCCGCGCCCCGGTTCCGGCGGGCGTCGAGAGCGCCTGGACCTTCGCGGTCATGGTGCGCGCCGGGGAGCGCGGCAACGGAACATTAACGGTCGACTATCTGAGGTTTTACGATTCCATCCCCGAAAACCGCCTGGAACAGAGCATGAAAGTCACTCCCCTCGCCGCTCCGCCGCAGGGGTTTGCCGCGATTCCGCTCCCGGCCGGGAATCATCCGGCCGATGTGCTGCGCAAATATTTCACCCCGGCGAGCTACCCGGCCCCCGGTTTGTATGAGTGGGACGGGGTCGCGTTCGAGATTTCGGAAAAGCTTCGCGGGACCGCGATGAAGGGCCCCGGAGAAATCGCCATCGATTTGAGCGATAAATCTATTTCAGAGCTCTATCTGCTGCTCGGCGCCCGTTTTTCGGGCAACAACTCCCCGGCGATCGCCCGGGGGCGGCTCAGCGCCGTCTCCGAGCCGGAGCGGCTGCTGTGCGAGCTCGTCTATGCGGATGGGACAAGTGAAGAGCTCTTCCCGGCCAATGCCGCCAACGGACGCCACACCGTCCGCGAAGGGCTCGGCGTCTACGCGCTCGTCCCCTCCTTCCGGAAACAAGTACGGACGCTGAAAATCAGGGAGTGGATGGATAACGGAGCGCTCTACCTGGCGGGCGTCACAGCCAATTGCTCCGCGAAACGGCGCTTGCCCCTCAACTGGCACGCGGCTCCCCCCTATTTCAAGCGCAGCACGGCGGCTCTGCCGGATGCGTCGCCGACTAAAATCGATCTCAAAAATCTGGCTCTGACGAACCGTTACCTCAAGCTCTCGCTCGATCCGGCCGATCCGCTGCGAATCCGTTCGCTGGTCAACCGCCTTTCCGGCAAAGAGTTGATCGACGGCAAATCCGACGCGAGATTGTTTGACAGCGGCGAAAAAACCAATGTGACCGGGGTGTCCCAGGAAAACGGTTCGCTTGCGCTGAAGATTCAGTCCGCCAATTACGAGGGCACGGTACTCCTCGCCGGAACTCCCGAATTCGGCCGGATCCGGGTTGACGCTTCCATTCGCCGCACCGGGAAATTGCCGGGAATCGCCAAAGCCGATTTTCCGTCGCTCGACTCCCTGCTGCTGCCGGAAGGGGGCTGGTGGTTTTACCCGAAACTCGGTTTCAGCGCCGGTTCCAGCGATGTGGATTTCACCGGCCGTTACGGCGGAGTGTTCCCGTTCCAGATCATGGGTTTCTTCTCTCCGCAGCAGGAGAGCGGATTATATATCCAGGGCTTGGACGAACAGAATTTCCCCAAGGATTTCCGCCTCTCCCGGAAAGAGACTCGCGGTTCCCTGAAAATCACCTCCTGCCCCGTCCTCTGCGTGAGCGGGGAAGCAGTGAAGCTCTCCCCCTTCGCGATCGGGGTGAATCCCGGCGATTACCGCAATCAGGCGAAGATTTACAAGGCTTTCCTCGATGAACGGCAGTGGAGCCGCCAACCCGCAAAAAACTGGCTGCGCGAACGCTTCATGCTGTTCGAAATCTACGCCCACCACGGCTTTTACCAGCTCTTCGATACGAAAACCGGGGAATTCACGCTGGACGAAAGCATGAAGCTCCTCACCGACCGCTTCGGCGGCGTGGATATGTTCCACTTCTTCGATTTCGGCATTACGGAACGGAACGGCCGGGTCGGGGATTACGACTACACCGGCATGCTCGGCAAACCCGGAACCCTGGAACGCTTCCTCAAGGAAGCCAAAGAGGAATACCAGGTCCCGACCAGTCTCTACATCGAGGGGAACCTCGCCTCCGCCGACAGCAAATTCATCGCCCGGAACGGCAGGGACGGCCAGCGGATCAGCATCACCGGGGAGAAGCTGCTTTACCCGGGAACGACGGACGAGCTCTTCATGTGCCCGGAATACCGCCCCTGGCGGGAGCACCTGGACTCGCTTGCGGCAACTCTGCTTAAAAAGACCGGGGCGAAGGCGTTCTACCTCGATGAATTCGGCTACGGCGGTCCGGACCGCACCTGTTACGCCTTCGGCCACGAACACGCCGTTCCGGGGTATGCGATGCCGGGCGAAATGAAGATTCTCGAAACCATCAGCAAAACGCTCCGGGAGATCGATCCGGAATACGCGATCCTCTCCGAGGCCAGCCCCAACGACGTCAATATGCAGTATCAGGACGGCAGCCTTTCCAGCGCGATCAGCGAATATCGCGAAAACGGCAATATGGCGCGGACGGATCTTTACCGCTATTTCTTCCCCGGTTACAAATCCTTCCAGATCATCGCCCTGCACGATGTCATCGGCGACGGTTACGCGCCTTATAAGCTGGCCTGGTTCAACGGTTCCGGGCTGATGCTGAGCGGGGACCCGACGGAGGATTACAGCGAAACAACCTGCGCCTTCCTCCGCTTCATGAACCGTACCTATAAGGCCAACCGGGAATACTTCTCCTCCGACCGGGTCGAGGTGGATCTGCCTTACGGCGCGACCGGGGTATTCGTCAATGAATTTTCGGCGGAGAACGGCAAGCTATACACGCTCTTTAACGCGAACTACCGCTCCGCTTCTGGGGTTACCCTACGAATTCCGGGCGGCAAAGCCGCTTCCGTGCGCGACG
>JAVBSA010000013.1:0-6619 GCA_031556915.1 Victivallis sp. | reverse complement strand
AGTCGAACGCGCCGAGTTTCATGGCGGCCACGGCGGTGGCCACCGTGGACTAGGCGGTCATCACCACGATCTTGAGTTCGGGATTGTCGCCGAGCAGAACGGGAATCAGATCGAGTCCGTCTGTCGCACCGAGCCTGAGATCGAGAAAAGCAACCTCGAACCGTTCCCGACGGTTCAAGCTCGCCGCTTCGCCTGCGCCGGCCGCCATAGAGCAGGCATGACCGTTGCTTTTCAGGTACATCCCGACGGTTTTGCGGATATTCGCTTCGTCATCGATCACGAGAATATTCATGACAAAAATTCCCCCCGGCATACAATATAAGGGAATATTATTTTTGTTGCAATGGCATTTCGGTTTGAATATCGTTCAGTTTTTTTTTGCGTTCCGGTTCATTATCCTTGGGAGAAACGCTTTTTTTTCTTTGCCGTCATGCTATAGTATGTTCGTTATATCAAAAAACTTGAAAAATACGGAGATTGGGATGATTGCCGCCGACATTGTCATACCGGCCGGGGACGATGCGCTCCGGTTGCGCGCTTTCGGCGGAAGTGCCGTGGAAAGCTTGACCGCGCTCGGGCTGTTGCTGGGCTCGCCCGCGCTGCCGGCGGAGGGTGTGGCGGATGTGGAACTCTGGTCGTCCTCCGCCGAAGCCGGCGAAGCGCAAATTGTTCTCCGGGAGATGAGGGCGTACCGGATCGGCCTTCGCCACCGGGTGTTCTGTCTTTGCCGCCACGGCGATTTTACTTACTCCGGTCTCAACCTCAGGATCGAGTGGCGGCTGCTGATCGCGCTTGCGGCGGCCCGGGCGGCGCTCGACGGGCGGCAGGTCGCCCTGCTTCACGGTGTTTGGCTTGGGGAACCCCATGACGGCACTTTGCTGTTCGGTCCGAGCGGAATCGGCAAATCCACCACGATGAACCGTTACCGGGCCGCCGGCGGGAACGATCTCGCCGACGACCTGGTCCTGGTCGGCCGGCGCGGCGGCGAATTCCTGGCGCGGGGGTTGCCCACCTGGAAGGGATTCCGTTACGATCCGGCAAGGTGGGCGCAGGAGCTCCGGCCCGTCGCGCGGCTGCTTTGCCTGACCCGGGCAGCCGCGGGTGAGGCAGAGCGCGTCGAAGGCGTGGAGCGTGATATTTTTCTCGCGCAGCTTTACGCCGCTTTGCTGCTGCATGTCAAATATGTGTTCGCCTATCTGCCGGCGGCCGAAGCGAGGCGCGGCGGCGGAAGCGCCTGGCTCCTGGCGGAAGAGCTGACGGACCGGTTTGCGCCGCGGGCGCTGTTCGCCCGGCTGGACGCCGATCTAATGACCACGTTACAAATGGAAAATTGAAAATGGAAAATGGAAAATTGGAGAAAGGGGAAAGAGGGATGGCGTTATCCGTTGGCCGTCATATCCCGGTGATTGTAATTTTCAATTTTCAATTTTCAATTTTCAATTCATCACTATTGGAATGTTTATGAAACTCAATCCCTTAATCGTCATGCGCCGCAACAGTGACGGCAGCGGCACCTTTTTCAATCCGGACACCGGGGAACGCTCCAATGTGAACCGGACCGGCCGCTGCGTCTGGGAGTATCTGGAAGCAGGCGGCGATGCCGCCGGGCTCGGCGACCATATCCGCCGGCTCTGCGGGGGCGATGTCCCGGCCGGGATGGAAACGGAAATACGGGACTATCTGAAGTCGCTCGCCGACCAGGGGTATCTGTCGGATTGGGAGGAATAACGTTGCCGAACAAGAAAAACGTGCGTCCGCCCATCGGGCCGGAGATCGGGCCCGATCCGCGCAACTCCTCCGCTTCGATCGCCATTCCCGGCCGTCCGGCGTTTCTCGGAACCAACGGGATCCGGTTCGACTTCAACCACGGCTACCGGGTCGAGCTGCCTCCCGGCAACCGGGAGTTCCGGGTGAAGGTCTACGACCTCGACGCGCAGATCCTGATGGCCGAACACCGCGCGAATGCAGGAGTCTGCGTCACCGGGGCCAGGAAATATTTCATCCGCTGCCGGCTCGAGGTCTATGACCAGGAAAGCGGCAACCTCGTTTTCGAACACGATTACGACTGCGCCGGCCGGAAGGTCGTCATTGTGATTCCGGATGGGGGGCTGGGCGACAACCTCGCCTGGCTCCCGTACGCCGAGGAATTCCGGGTTCAACATCATGCCCGCGTCACGTGCGTGTGCGGCGAATGGCTCATCCGGCTCGTGCGCGACCGGTATCCGGAGATCGATTTTGTGCCGATCACCCGGAATCCGGATATGGCGGAGTGTTACGCCTGTTATTTCTGCGCGATTTTTCCGGAGAACCGCAAGGATTGGCGCCCCGGCGACCATCAATACTGGGGGATGCAGCGCTCCGTCGCACTGCTGCTGGGGCTGGAGCCCGTGGCGCGGCAGGCCCGGCTGCCGGAGCCGGTGGAACGCACGATTCCGGAGCCGTATGTCTGCATTTCCACCATGGCCACCAATCCGGCGAAATACTGGAACTACCCGGACGGCTGGAATATCCTCTGCCGTTACCTGAAGCGCCTGGGGTATCGCGTGCTGGTGATCGACCGCGACCGCGACCTCTGGTTCGCCGGGGAATGCTATCGCGTGCCGGAGGAGGCGGAGGATTTCACCGGCCTCCGGCCGATCCGCGAACGGATGGAGCTCCTGCAGCACGCCGAATGTTTCGTGGGCCTGCCGAGCGGGCTCTCCTGGCTGGCCTGGAATTGCAATATCCCGGTGGTGATGCTCTCGGGCTTCACGCTGGACGGTTCGGAATTTCCGACCCCGTACCGGGTCGGCAACCTCAACTTCTGCCACGGCTGCTGGAACGACAGCACTTTGTTTTTCGACATGACCGCCCCGGTCTGGTGCCCCCGGCACCTGGGCACCGCGCGCGAGATCGAATGCACCCGAGCCATCACACCCAAACTGGTATTGGGTGCGGTCGGCCGGATTCCGTCGGTGCGCGCGCGGCTCGACGCGCCGGTCAGGATCAGCGTCATCATCTGTGTTTTCAGCGCCCGGCATCTCCGCGAATGCGTGGAGTCGGTGGTGAGCGCCTTCGCCTCTTACGGGCAAACGGAAATTTTGCTTTACAACGACGCCTCCCATGAAGAAGGCACGGCGGCATTATTGAATGAGCTGGCCGCGGAGTTCCCCGACCTGGTGAAGGTGTGGCGCGGCGCGGTAAATATCGGCGTCGCCCGCGGGCGCGCGCTCCTGGCGGAGAAGGCGCGCGGCGATTATCTGGTCAGTTTCGACCACGACGACGTCATGCTGCCCTTCGACGTGGCCCGGGTGGTGGGGTATATGGATGCGCACCCCGAATGCAGCGCTTCCTACGCGCCGAAATATCTCTTCGACGACGCCAACGGCTACCGGAACGAGATCCACGGCTCGGCGTTTTCGCATTTCACCGCCTTTTTCGCGCCCCGGGTCAACATCAACGCGACCTTCCTGCGGCGCGACAGGGTGTTGGAAGCCGGCAATTTCCGGCGGGTCAACAACGATAAGAAATCCGGCTGGGACGATATCGACCTGCTGGTTCGCCTCTCCATGCGGGGCAGTCTTGATTTCGACCCGGAACCGCGCTGTCTGTACCGGATCCACCCCGGCCAGGTGACCAGCTCGAACCCGCCGTGGGATGATTGGATCACCCGGATGGCGTGCGAAGAACACCGGATGTTGTACGACCGGATCCTGGCCGGTGACATTCCCGATGCCGGCGGAGATGATTTCCGGATCGTACGCGGCCTGATGGGGGCGGCGGTGTTCCTCAACCAGCGCGAGCCCGGGATCACCGGGCCGATCCTGGAGGCGGCGCTGCAAAAATTTCCGGATGATCCCGGTGTGTGGAGCATTCATTTCACGCTTCTGCTGATGGCGGGCAAATTTGAGGAGCTCCTGAAGCTCCGCGCGCCGCAATTTCCGGAGAATCCGGCCGGCCGGCTCGAGCTCCTGGGCCGGGTTTTCTATGCGTACAGGCAAACCGGCCAAACGCCGCCACCCGGATTGACGGAAGAAGCGGAACAACTCAAGCAGCGCCACCTGGCCCCGCCGCCGATCGTCCTTGAAGCCTTGCGGAAAAGAAGAAAAAAATCACAACTGAAACAGTAGTGATTTTTTGTCTTGAAAATGGTAACTTTTTATCGTTAAACTGTTGATGGCGACTTGCTTTTTACCTTGAAATGTGGTAATATATATAACGTGTAAGATTCTATCCCGTGCCTTTGATTCTTCAGCCGTCCTTTTCGATGCGACGGCAGCCGGAAAATCAGACTGGCTCATATCCGTTCCTCATCTGTATTTCAATTGATTGGAGTTTTGTGTAAAGATGGAAGATCTGAATGGTTGGATCGAGAGTAAGTCCGGCAGCCTGATGCAGACCGGCAGTTTGCCGGCGCAGAGGCTCGTCGTTGATTTCAGCGGCTTCACAAATCGTTACGGGATCACACTGAATGAGCCGGATTTCAACTCCGTGCAGCGGGAGGAGATTCTCTCCGCGCTCCGCGAGCTCTTCCTGGGGCAGAACATCCTGTTTTATTCGGATCCGGCAAGTTTGCCGGAGGGTGCGGAATACTCCACCATCTACGTCGGCGCTTCCTCGGGCACTCCCATGGGCTATACCGCGGATGTCCGGTTCGTGCTTACCACCGGAGCCACCAACGTCACCGGCGCGGTCGATCTGATCGCCAATGAAATGGTCGGCCTTGTCGATATCGAAATCGACATGAGCGGCGCGGCTTACGTCAATCCCTCCTGGACCAATAGTTCGAACACGCCGGCAAGCTATAAAGATCCGAAAACCGGCGACGATGTCTCTCTGACTTGGGGAACCAACGCATTCAACTCGATCACGGCCGCCCTCGGGAAGCCCGGCGTCACCGCCGTCTGCGTCACTGCCGGATCCTACACGGGGACCTATTATGTGAACGGGACTCCCGTCATTGTGAATGGCGGTACCCTCAACACCCTTTACGGAGCCGGCAGCGGCGGCACATACCAAGGGGCGAACATCGCCGTAAACGGCGGCAGCATCACCAATCTTTACGGCGGCGGCAGCAGCAATACCGTCGACGGGAACATCCTGATCACCGTGAACGGCGGTTATATCGGCACCCTCTACGGTACGAATTCGGTCAGCGGCACCTTCCGCAACGTCACGGTCAATGTCACGGGCGGCACGGTGAACCGTTTTTACGGCGCTTATGGCGACACGGTCAAAGGCAGCGTGACGATCAATGTTTCAAACGGGCTTTTCAATGAATCCGCTTATCTCGGCGGCTATGCCGGCTCAAGGGTCTACGGCAGCGTTGACGTCACCATCACCGGCGGCACATTTCTCCGCAACATTTACTGCGGCGCCTCCGCCACCAACGGCAGCAAAGGCAATGAGATCGACGGAGACATCAATGTCTTCATCGATGCCGGCTACATCGGCGGCACGCTCTATATCGCCGGCAACGGCTCCAACAGCATCGAGTCGTCCGTCAAAGGCAACGTCATCACCACGGTCACCGGCGGCACCATCGGGAACATTGTCTGCGTCGGCGGTTATTCCGGCACCCAGATCGAGGGCAACGTCATCCTGAATATTTCCGGCGGCCGGTTCCTTGAAAACGTCTACTGCGGCGCCAGCAACATCAACAGCTCCAGCGTCGGCTATATCAACGGCAAGGTGATCGTCAACATTACGGGCGGCTATCTCGAAGTCCTCTACGGCGGCGGCCTCGGCACTCATAACCGGGTGTCGACCGTCAAGGGGGGCGTTGAGATCACCGTCGACGGCGGCACCATCGGAGCGCTCTTCGGCGGAGGCGCCATGGGATCCGCGGTCGAGAGCGACGTTTCCATCACGCTCGGCAAAGATGCGGTGGTCACCGGCGACACCTATCTCGGCGGCAACGACTCGGTGGTCACGGGCAACATTTATTTCACCCTTGACGGCGCCGTCTGTCATGGCGACGTGTTTGCCGGCGGTAACAGCGCCAACTATCAGGTTGAAGGCAACGTTTATGTTACGCTGAACGGCGGTACGATTTCCGACTGGCTCGATCTCTCCACCAACGTGAAGGGTGCGGTACGGGAAGTTGTGGTCACCGCCGACACCCTGATCGGCGAGATGCTCGGCGCCACCAGCATTGTCATTGAAAGCGGCAGACTGTCCAGTTATGCCGGCCTTCACCTCTCGAGCGGTTTGTTGATCTACGCCAAAAACGGCTTGAGCATGGACCTCGACGGTCCGTTTTCCATCATTGGCGGGGGGGCGATCACCGTCGACGTCGCCGGCTTTACTCCGACGCCCGGTTCGTTCGTCAAGCTGATTGAAACCAATGCCTGGAACGGCAACCGGATCGTCAAAGCCATCGACTCCGACCCGGATCCCGATAACCCCATCGACCTGGACACATTGACGTTCCGGATCGTTGGGGGGAGTCTCTATCTTGTCGATACATCCACGATCATGTATGTGAACAGCACCTGGTTGAGCGAAGATAAAATGCCGAAGGTAAAGGTAAGCGCTGAGGGTGAGGAGGATAAGTGGGTATATCGGTATCTTTATCCCGATGCCGTCAATCCGGAGATTTCCGCCGACCTCGAATATCTTGTCAATGCTTTCAGCGATA
>JAVBSA010000629.1:0-2763 GCA_031556915.1 Victivallis sp. | reverse complement strand
GGGCCGAAAGGCCCTGGACCCGGTCGGCTTCGCCTCCCCTACTGCAACTTTTGATACACCTTCAGCGTTCTCTCCGCCAGGTCCTTCATCTTCACTTCGCGGAACTCGCCGAACTCCGCCCTGATCGTGTCGTTCAACCGGCCCGCCAGCGTTCCGCCGAAGTTTCGGTGCCCCGTCACAATCCCCGCAATCGCACCCACCGTCGCCCCGTTGCAGTCGGTGTCGAGCCCGCCCATCACCGCCGCACAAACCGCCGCGTCGGGCGAACCCTTACCGTAAACCAGCGCCGCCGCGCAAATTACCGCATTGTTGATCGTGTGAACCGGCGACATCTCCGCAAACTCGGCGTCCACCCAGGGCATGAATGACTCCATCGTGTCATGTTTCGGAATCTCCGCCAACGCACGGCGCAAAGCATCCGCCAAACGGCAATTTGCCGGAATTTCCCCCAGGCCGATCTCAATCAGCCGGACCGGATCGGACTCCACAAACGCCGCCGCCTGTACCGCCGCGATAAACATTTCACCGTAAATCCCGTTCTTCACATGCGTCCACGAAGCATCGCGCCAGGCGAATTCCGCCGCCAATTCCGGATTCCCGGCACACGCCCAACCGAAAAAGTCCGCCCGGATCTGAGCCCCGATCCACTCCCGGTAAGGATTGTTGAACTCCCGGATAAACGAAATATCCCTGACGCATTTGCCGTTCTGACGGCCGCCGAACAGATTGAAGTTCTGCTGCGCCTGGAATTCAGCGGTGCAAAGCTGGTTCATCGTCAACTCGCGGTTCCAGAGAAACGCAACGTCGCGCCAGGTGAAACTTTCCCCGTATTGCTCCAGCAGCAGCAGACCGATCAAAGTGTAGCGGATATCGTCGTCGCTCTCCATAAAACGGATGTTTTCCCGCCACGAGAGCGGACAGACGATGCTTTCACTCCCCGGGATATAGTCGGTGACCGGCCAGGAACCGCGCTCCTTCAGATACGCGCGGATACCCTGCCAGCGTTGGCACATCCCCATGATTTCGACCGGTTTGCCGAGGGCGCAGCCCACCGAACGGCCCAGCCAGGCGCCGTGAAACTTATCCAACAGCTCCGCTTCCGAAAGCGCAAGCTTTGATAATGGAATCCGCTTGGGGCGGAGAGCACGGATTTCCTCCAGATCATTCGGTTCGACAAAGGGAAAACCAAGATCGCGCGGCAGTGCTTCCAGTTTTTCGCGCAATTGCGTCAGGGGGTCCTCGGCCCAGTGGTCGCCGAGATCGAGTCTTGCCAGTTCCTCCCGCAGCTCCGCCGGAACCGGAACGCCTTCCTGCTGTTTCTGGTTGAATTCTTCCCGCAAAAGATCCCATGGGTCACTATATCCGCCGAACAACATAGACGCCTCCTTGATTTTTCGAGTGGTTGTGATACAATATACAAGGGTGTAATCGAGAATTATATGCAAAAAGAACCAAAAAAAGAGCAAAAAACACCATCATTGCCATTTACCCATTCTACGATTGGCGAATGGGGCAAGGAACTCTATAAGATCAACCTGATTCCGTACCGGCAGGGGGACAGCCCGATCACCCGGCTTCATACGCACGAGTGTTGTGAATTCGGGTTGTGCCTCGAAGGGAACGGGATTTTTATCGTGGGGGGACAGGTGTTCCCGTTTCGCGGCGGCGACTGCACTTTTATTCCGGCCCGGGTTCCTCATCTCGCACAGAGTTCACCGGGGACGGAGAGCTGCTGGTACTGGCTCTACCCGGATCTTTCGCGGCTGCTGTTGTGGGCGCCGGAACTGGCCGGAATCGACCGCTTCGGGGACTTCCCGGCGGAACCGAACCAATCGATTCGCGCCCTGTTCGAAACCGCCCGTTCGGAATCGGATGTTTTTACCGGCAAACAACTTGCGGCGCAGCTGGCGCTTTTCGCCATCGAACTTCACCGCAACTATGAACCGGAGTCAACCGACTCCTCACCTCTGCTTGCCCGGATCCGCCCCGCGCTCGACTGGATGGCGCACGACTGTTCCCGCGAAATTCCCGTCGGCAAACTCGCCGCAAAATGCAGTCTCAGTGAAAACCAGTTTCGCCGCGTCTTTTTTCAGGCAACCGGCAAACGCCCGCTCGAATACCTCCACCAGCTCCGCATCGCGACTGCCATCTCGCTTCTCCGTGAAAACACGCTTCCACTCCACGAGATCGCGGAACGCTGCGGCTACAGCTCCCTCTCAAGCTTCAACCGCCAATTCGCAAAACACGCGGAGACGTCTCCGGGCCGTTTTCGGCGCAAAGGCTCCAAAGCATAAAAAAAACAGAGCCTGAAGAGATTCTTCAAGCTCTGTATATCGGCAATCCGCCGAAATGGCTTACTTGGCCTGGGAGATGGCGACCGCGACGGCGACGGAAGCGCCGACCATCGGGTTGTTGCCCATGCCGATGAGACCCATCATTTCGACGTGCGCGGGCACGCTGGAGGAGCCTGCGAACTGGGCGTCGCCGTGCATGCGGCCCATGGTGTCGGTCATGCCGTAAGAGGCGGGGCCGGCGGCCATGTTATCCGGGTGCAAGGTACGGCCGGTGCCGCCGCCGGAGGCGACGCTGAAGTACTTGCGGCCGTTTTCGATGGCCCACTTCTTGTAGGTGCCGGCCACCGGATGCTGGAAACGCGTCGGGTTGGTCGAGTTACCGGTGATGGAGACATCCACGCCCTCGTGGATCATCACCGCCACGCCCTCGGAAACATCGTCGGCGCCATAGACCTTCACCTTGGCCTTC
>JAVBSA010000180.1:0-4742 GCA_031556915.1 Victivallis sp. | reverse complement strand
ATGAGGAGCGCCATCTGGTACCGCAGTTCCATTTCGTCGCTGGACCGCACTTCCGGGTCGAAGGGGCGGAAATCGGTATTGCGGTCGAGCTGGCTGAATTCGATATCGGTTTCCGACAGGTAGTTCGGCGTGCCGAGCTGGGCGGCGCGGTTGATCAGCCGTGCGCAGAAGTCGAGGGTTTCGAATCGCTGGAAGGCTTCTTCGAGGGTGGCGCCGGCGGTGCATGCGCCGTGATTTTCCAGCAGGATCGTGGAGTGGCCGGCGGAGAAAGCCGCGGCGACGTTTTTGCCGAGTTCCTGGCTGCCGGGGACTTCATAAGGGGCGTATCCCACGGTGCCGCAGGTGATTTTTGCGGCCGGGTGGACGCTGGTATCCGGGATTTTGCCGGCGACGCTGAAGGAGACGAGCGCGGGCGGGTGGGCGTGCAGAATTGCCTTGACATCGGGGCGCATCTTATAAATCGCGTGGTGGAACGGGAATTCGCTGGAGGGTTTGTGCCGTCCTTCGATGGAGCCGCCGGGTTTGACGCAGACGATGTCTTCGCGCTGCAAGGTTCCCTTGTCGACGCCGCCGGGGCTGATCCAGAGGTTGCCGTCGGAATCGAGGATCGAGAGGTTGCCGCCGCTGGTGGTGGTCATCCCGTAGCCGTAGATGCGGCGCATGATTTCAACGATCTGGTCACGGGGGTGGACAAAACTATTTCCGCTCATAACTGACTCCTTCCAATAAAGATGTGTGGAAATGGAATCCGTACAATATACACCCGGAAACGCTGTTTTACAATCAATGATCCGTAAGTTCCAGAGCCGGACGGCTCTGGAACACATGGTGTTCAGCGCACGATGTTGCCGCCTTCCACCAGCTGTTTGACCGAACCGGGATCGTAGATCACCCCGCTTTTCACGCCGGGCAATGCGCTTTCCCAGATGTTGTTCAATACCCGCACCGTGCCGGAATTGCCGGCTCCGATCAGGCCGCGCTTCTCCTCTTTCACCGGAACCGCCTCGCGGTTGATGAAACGGTTGCCGCTGATCGTCACATTGTCCGCGGTGCTGACGAAAACCGGCGCGCCGGTGGACTCGTGGAACTCGTTGCCGTCGATCCAGATGTCGCGAAGGACCGGATAGGAGCTCTTCAGGAGCGACGGGTCGCTGCGCAGATAACTGTTGATGTAGATATCGGGCCGGTTTTCGCTGACATAACGTCCGCGCCGGTTCACGCCGTAAAAGCGGTTGTTGCGGATTATCACGTTGCCGACTCCGTACCCCTCGCTCCAGGCGTCGAAGGTGTAACCGGTTTCGAGCTTGATTCCGGCGGCGTTGCCCTCTTCGAAGCGGTTGTTTTCGATGGTCACGTTCTCCGCCATCAGCAGCAGGCCGCGCGGAAAATGGTGAACATAGTTGTTGCGGAAAATCATGTTCTTCGTGCCGTAACGGCGGTCGAAGAGGACGAATCCTTCCCCCGCCGGTTCCGGAACCGGGGTGTCGAAGGTGATCTCGCATTCCTGGCGGGTGCGGGATTTGAGCGCCGTGACCTTCCCGGTGAAGCCGGTCGGCGAGAAATCGTCGTTGCGCAGCTCGATCGGGTCCCCCACCTTGAAATAATCGCCGGGGTGGCTGTTGAGGTTGGTGGTCATGATCCGGCGGTCGTCAAGCCGGACCGCAAAGCCGTTGAGGTCGTGGAAGTTCATGGTGTCGTCGCAGCTGTAAGCCAGCTCGCAGTTCTCCATCCGGAAAAAGCCCGCCGAACTGATCGTATGCACCGCGTCGGCGGTGGTGCTGCATGGCCGGTTGGAGCCTTCCGGCGGTGCGATCCGGCAATGGAGCATCTGCCAGTGGTGCTGGTCGCCGCTACTGACGATTCCCATGCCCGGGGACGAAGCGATGGTGACGTTCTCGAGCGTCAGGTGCCGGTTGTTCCGCAGGAAGAAAGCGTTGAAGTCGTAACCGTAATGGCGCAGCAGGAAGGTTTCTCCCGGCATGGCGCTTTTGAAGACTCCGGGTCGGGCGGCGGTGATCTCCAGCAGATTCGGTTCCGCGAAGCGGTACTCCGGCTTATTTCGTCCCTTGTTCAGTTCGAGGACGATCCGCATCGGGTGCACGGGATCGGCCATGCCGCTGGCCGGGGCGATCCGGCTGAGGTCGGCGACGCGCACGTCCTTTTGGGGAAAATCGGAGTAACCGGTGAGGCGCAGCCGGATGCTTTTCCGGTCCGGTGCGACCGATTCGACCTTCGCCACGCTGGCGAGCGGATCTTTCTCCCAATCCCAGTCGACGGTGAAATTACGCAGCTCCACCCGGGTGGAATTGGATACCGCAATCAGCTGGCGTTCACCGCCGGTGCGGAAGAAACGCAGCTCCGCGCCCTGGCCGTCCAGCTCGAAATCCTGCAAGCCGTTCAGAATCAGGGCTTGATCGCCGACGAAGCGGTAGACGCCCGGGGCAAGGGTCAAACGCGAGGGGGATTGGCGGCGGATCGTTTCGATTGCCTTTTGGAGTGCCGCGGTATTGTCCGTCGCCTCGGGCGCAATGCCGAATTCTTTCGCGGTGAATTCCTTGCGCCCTTTCTTTTCCGGGCGGTCAACGGTGAATTCCACGGAGCCGGTGGGGAGCGTTGCGGGCAGGGGCGCGGCTTCGGCTTTGGGGCGGGCCGGAATTTCACGCAGTTCGATCAAAGTGACGGTGATGTCGTCGATCAGCGCCCGCACTCCGAAATGGGTGTGGATCTGGAGCGAGTAATCGTCCGGGGTCGCCGGCACATTCAGCCGGAAGGAGATCTGTTCCTCCTTGCCGGCGGTCTGGAGGGCGATCATTCCGGCGTCGCTGAGCTCGTGGTTGGCGGAGAGCGGCCGTATCAGGAAAAGCAGCGAGGCGCGGGAGCTTCTCCTGTCGGTCACCTTGGCCCGGCAGGTGATTTTATAGCTGTGTCCCGGTTTCAGCACTCCGGCGGGGAGGCTCCAGGCTGTGTTCCACTCCGAATCGCTCGACCGGGTGTCGACCAGGAGCGATCCGGAGCCGGAGAGCGGGGCGGTTTTCTCGATTCCGGCAAAGCGCGAATCGACGCGTTCCTTGCCGAATCCCTGTTCGAAATCGAAGACCGCGGGAGCGGCCAGCAGGGTGGCCGTTGCGGCCATTGCGCCGCAGATGGATGTCAGTTTCGTCATGATACTTTCCTGACTTTAGATCGGCATCGGGACAAGAGCCTGGGTGAAGACCTGCCGGACCTTGATCGATTCGTCCACCAGCCCCGGAAAACTCCGGGAACGGACGCTGCCGTCGAACCAGGAGAGGTTGGCCGTTTCGTCATGAATGGTATGGATGCCCCACTGCCCGCCCGCCTCATCTTGTCTTTTAATGCTCCAAATATAGTAGGGGAGGCCGTTCCACGGCGTTCCGTCGACGCTGTCGGTACGCGTAGTCACGGTGTCGGCAAGCATCGGAAAACGGCTCGGAGCCTTCATTCTGTGAACCACATAAAAAATGAAGTCGGAACGCAGGTTCACCATGCAATTTCCCGCCCACGCCGTAAATGTGGAGCGGCCGATTTCACCGTTGCCGTAATTGTTGTCCCAACGGATTCCGTACATCCCATAGGTGGCGTTGAGATTGGTAACCTTGCCGGCGGCGCTGTTGGAGGGGCAACGCCAGATCTTGCTCTTGAAAGGCATGAGACCGGTATTCTGAAGCATTACCGCATGGGTGGTGACGGTCCCCCCCGAGGCGGCCTGGTTGTGGTTGGTCTGGAGCGCAACGTAGCCGTTATAAGCATCGGCATACAGCAGATGCGCAAATGCGAGCTGCTTCAGGTTGCCGGAGCAACTGGCTTTGCGCGACTTTTCCCGCGCCTTGTTCAGGGCAGGCAGCAGCATGGAAGCGAGGATTGCGATAATCGCAATCACTACTAAAAGCTCGATTAGAGTGAAATGTTTCTTCATACGACGATATTCCTTTCTTTGGGTACGATTTGTTTCAGCGTTTGACGCGGAGTACAGACTGGATCGATTTCCACCTGGGGCGGCAGGAGAAAGCGGCGCTCGAGCCGGTCCCGCAGGATTTCCATAACGTGTTGGGCCATCAGTTGGGCGGAGGTTTTTACCGTTGTGATGATGTTATCGTAAAAATCGGGCATCTGAGCCGTTCCCAGGAGGCTGATCCGGTCGGGAACGGGAATTTGCAGCTTGCGGAACACTTCATAAGCGCTGCAGGCGCTTTCCGCGCCGATGAAGAAAAGCGCGCTGACTTCGTCCAGGATCCTGCGGTGATTGCTGCGGATAAAGGCGGCGCTCCGTTCCGCCGAATTCTGGCCGATCCGGGTTTCGCAGTCGTAGATATGCACATCGCAGCCGTTGGTCTGGGCGCAGAGCCGGAAACTCTCGACCCGCCGCGTGGTGGTGAAGATGTGGGGCTCGGAGTAGATGACCCCGACCTGCCTGTGGCCCGCCTGGTAGAGCGTGTTCGCCGCCATGATTCCGATGGCGTCGTCGTTGCCGGTGACGTAGCAGAGATGTTCCACCCGTACCGCGCGGTGGCTGACCACCACCGGAATCGTCGCCTGGCTGAGCTGCCGGATCTGTTCCAGATTCAGGTCGTTGGGGGGCGCTTCGACGATGATCGCATCGGCCCGGTGGGTGTTCAACCGTGCGAAGACGTTTTCCTGATGGGTGAAGTAGGTGATTTCCAGGTTGAAATTGAATTCCTCCGCTTTCAACTGGAGCATTTTCACCATGTTGGCGATGCCCGCGC
>JAVBSA010000377.1:0-7621 GCA_031556915.1 Victivallis sp. | reverse complement strand
GGGCCGACGCTGACCCTCGGCGCGCGCTGGCTCCTGCGCCTCAACGTCGAACCGCTGCTGCCGGAATACCGGGAGTACGAGTTCCGCTTCAACGCCCCCCCCGGCACCGAAGCGGACGCCGACGGTTTCATGCCGCTGGTCCTCATCAGCCAGGACGCCGCCGATATGGAGATCGATTCCCTTGAAGTCGAAGCATTGCCATACACCCCGCTCAGCGACGATGCGGAAGAACAGATTCGCGCTGTCGCCGGGTTGCGGGCGGAGCTGGATCGACTGAACCGGGAATTCGACGCTTTTTACGGCGGTCGCCCCCGCAACGGTTATGTCGCCGTTCCGCTGGCGATCCTCAACGACCGCCTGCCGCGTCAGGCGAAACTTCTCGCCGGGGCCACTGGGGAAGGCGAAAAAAAGTTTTACGCAACGCAATCGGCCATGACCCACGATGAAATCGCCGAAACACTGGCGGAGCTCGACATGGATCTCACTACGCTCAAATCGGGCGGCCGCCTGCCCGAAAGCTGGAGTTTCCGCTCCTCGCCCATCCGGTTGGAAGACGGCTGGCCGGTCGCACTGGCGGCCGACAGCGCCGGGCGGATCGTCGAGCGCCCGGTCGTCTGCGCCGGTTACGGGCACTTCGAGGACATTACCCGAGATATCGCCAGATTCCGGCAGATGGGAGCCAACACGGTCCAGGTTGAAATCGGGCCGCTCCATCTCTTCCCCCGCGAAGGGAAACTTCAGGAGTTCGAGCCGGACTTCGCCGTGATGGAGAAATGGCTGCTGCCGCTGATGAAACGGGCATGGGAAAACGACGTCAAAATCGTCCTCCTGATCTCCCCGCATTATATGCCGGAGTGGCTGATGGAGAAGTACCCCGATATGAAATCGAAACCGGCGCACGGATTCTTCCATTACGAGCTCACCCACCCCAAAGCCCGGGAGATTCTCCGCCATTACGCCCGGGTGCTTGCCGGGCGCTTGAAAAACGATCCCCATGCCGGGGCGTTGCACAGCATCTGTCTGGCCAACGAGCCCAACAACTCGGTCTGCATCCCGGCCAATCCGCGTTCCGCCGCCCTCTTCCGGGACTATCTGGCCGGCAAATACGGCAGCGTAAGCGCCTTCAACTCCGCCGCGAAACGGAACTACGGCAGTTTCGAAGAGATCATCGCCGCCGCCGAACGCGACAAGGCGGCGAAATATGAATTTTACAACTTCTCCCGCCAATACCTGGCCGACTGGCACCGGATGCTGGCCGGGGAGGTTCGCAACACCTGGCCGGAACTGCCCCTTCACACCAAGATCATGGCCTACACGGCCACCTTCGACGTCCGTACCGGGGTCGAGCCGGAGGCGCTGGCGGAATTGAGCTCCTACAACGGAAACGACAACTTCTTCTACAACCACGGCCGCCGGGCCGCCGATTGGAATGAGACGGCACTCATGCATGAAATCCAGATTTCTTCGAAACCGGCGTCGGTGGTGAATTCCGAGAATCACATCATTTCCGACGGCTCGACGCAGCCGGTTCCGAACGACCACATCTACACCGCCGTCTTTCAGCAGTTCGTCACCGGGGCGAGCACCCTGGTCACCTGGGGGTATGCGAATGTCCCTTACCAATTCGCCGCCGCCAATCCGCGTCATCATCTTCTCGGCGGAATCTACGGCCGCCCCGGCAACCTGGCGGCCCATGCCAGGGCGACGCTCGACGGAATGCGGCTCGCCCCGGAATTGTGGAAATTCATGCAGTACGAACCGGAGGCGGCGATCCTTTACTCGCCCACTTCAATCCTGCTTGAAACGGGGCGGTACAAGTCGCGTTTCGAAGATCTCTATCTGTCGCTTTGCACCGGCGGCCGCCGGGTGCGGACGCTTTCGGAGAAACAGCTGGCCGCCGGGGAGTTCGGCAGGACGAAGATTCTCCTGGCCGCCGGAGCGGTCAATCTCCCCCGGGCGGCAGCAAACGGCCTGAAACGCTTTGCCGACCGGGGCGGCGTGATCCTGGCGGATGAAATCAGCTTCCGCGAAGACGAGTTCGGCAACCCGCAGACCTGCGATTTTCCGGTGGAACGCCGGGAAAGTGCGAAGATGGAGCCGCGGATCGCCGAAGTCGCCGGGCAACTTCCCGTCCGGCTGGAAAACGGCGGCGGCAAGGTGTTCTTCCGCATGATTCCGGATTCCGACGGCTCCTGGCTGGTCAATCTCGTCAACTACGATTTCAAGGCGCGCCGGATCGCCCTGGCCGGATCCGGCGGCTGGTACGACCTGATTCGGGAACAGCCGTTTGAACCGGAATTCGAACTCGCGCCGCTGAAGCCGAAACTGTTACGCTTCCTCCCGCAAAACCGATAGCCGGATGCGATCCCCGGCGCGGTAGAGTTTTGCTTCTATGGGGTGTGAAATCCCGTCGATTTCGATGGTTTGGAGGTTGATTTCGCCGTGGAAGATTTCAATGGCGACGGTGTTTCCGGTGAAGTTGACGATGCCCCAGGCGGAACCGAGCGACCAGAAGCATTGGAACGGGCGAGGGGTGCCGGGGGCGGGGGCGAAGCCGATCATTCCGCAAGTCAGGTCATAGCGGAAGCCGGAGAAGGCGTTGAGCATGGCGTAAGCGGTCATGCTGCGGGCGTAATTGCTGCCGCACTCGATTTCGTTCCAGGGGTTGCGCCGTTGGCCGTCGTACCGGAAGCGGATGGTTTCGGCGATGCGGGTTCCTTCTTCGGTCAGGCCGGCGGCGACGAGGTGTGCCGCAAACGCCCACTCCATGCCGCACATGGCTTCGGTGTTGTAGGGGATGGGGATGACGGGGCGGTGCCGTCCTTCCGGCCAGGTGCAGATGAGGACGCCGCCTTCGTCGTTGAGGGTGAAGGTGCGCCAGACGTTGATGGTCGAGCGCATGTCGGACCGGAAATTATGCTGATAGATGGCCCGGAGGGTCCGGCGGTTGCGTTCCGGGTCGAAGATGTCCCCGAGCCCGTAGATGTGGGCGTAAAGCTGGGCGATGGTGACGTCGATTTCGAGCCCTTCCCCGATCTGGTACTTGATTTCACCAACTTCGTCGTTCCAGTAGATTGCCGGCGCGTCGCCGTAGGGTTCGAGGAGCGCGGCGTTTTCGAGGTCGATGTCCTGGGCGTAATATTCGCCGTTGAAAAGGGTTTCTTCGAGGCGTTTCCGGCCGCGTTCGAAGATATCGCCGCAGAGGGCGGCAAATTCCTTATCGTTCATGACATCGGCCATTTCGGCCATGGCGCGGAGTCCGCCGAGATAGTGGCCGGTCGTCCAGGCGTTGGCCCCGAAGAGCTCCATGTCGAGGGTGTGATGCTGCCGCCCGGTGAGCACGCCGGATTGTTCCGGGTCCCAGCGGTCGGGATTTTTGTCGCTCCAGGCGTATTCGGTGGTTTGTTTGAGGGTGGGATAATAGCATGCGAGATACGCATTGTCGCCTGAAATTTTCCAGTCGCGGTAAAACTTCATCAGGTCGCCGAACTGGCCGTCTACGCAGGGCCGCCGGAATGTCCGGTCGGCCTTGATTCCGAGGGGAAGCATCAACCGGAAGTGGCTGCCGCCGTCTTCATCGACGCTGTATTTGAGGTGCGAGACGCGCATGGAGCGTTCCAGCGCGGGGAAGAGGAAGGGCAGCGTCTGCTGATAGTTCCAGACGTGGGAGCAGCTCCCTTCGCAGGAGCCCCAGCTGCGGCCGATGCCTTCCCATCCCCAGAAGGTGCCGTCTTCGAGCCGGAGGCAGGTCGGGGTTTTGAGGATCGAAATGTTGGCGGAGACGCCGTCGAGCACCGCTTCGGGGAGGGTGCTTGAAAAGAGGGCGTCGCGGAACAGGAAGGTTTCGCACCGGAGCCGTTCGTATTCCTTCGCCGCGTAGTCGCCGGAATCCGCCGCGTCGCGCCAGACGGCGGCGTAGTAGTTGCGCCACCGGTTGACCACGTTGTTGCGGGCGCAGAATGTTTCTTTGCCGCTGCCGCTCCAGTCATTGCGCCGGTTGGGCACGTGCCAGGTGAGGATGAAACGGCAGCAGCGGCGTTCGCCGGGGGCGAGGCGGAAATGGCCGGCGAGAAGGCCGTGGTCCAATTGGCCGTTGTCGGATTTCTCATAGGTGCGGGGGCGGAAACGGCCGCCTTGCTCCATGTCGTGCCAATAGGTTTCCTGGTCGTCGCACCAGGCGCCGCGGTAGAAATATTCCTGCCCCGAAGTCTCCTGTTCCAGCAAGGTGAGAGAGAGCATGCCGTATTCGAACTCGTAGGGGTCGAGGCCGCTTTCGAGGATGAGCCGGTTTTTACTGAGGCGATTGGCGTGGCCGGCTTCGCGCCACGGGTTGCCGATGACCCCGGCGACCGTGTAATCGATGGCGTCGCCGGAGTTGTTTTCGACTTCGATTTCAAAGAAAGCCGCGGGAAGGCTGGAATCCAGGTCATTGCCCGGAATGAGCGGACTCCAGCCGGTCAGGGCAACTTTGCCGGGGAACGCCTCTTCGCCGCCGAAGCGGATGGTTCCGACCGGGTATTCCCCCTGGAACTCATGTTCGCGGAAGTGGGGGTAACCGCACAGCATCGCCGAGAGCGGCCCCCAGCCGAAACCGTGATGTACGTTCGTTTGCGGCACGAAGGGACCGGTGTAGGGCGCGGCGAGGTCGCCGTGGAGGACGCGCCAGTCGATCACCTTGCCCTCTTTCTCCGCGCGCACGGCAAAGTGGCTCAAGCCGTTCAAGCCGCCCTTGTTGGCGCGGTTGAAGATCTCCCAATCGACCAGGCGGCCGCTGCCGTCGAGACCGATGCATCCGGCGCCGATTCCACCGAGCGGGAAAGAGATTTCACGGGTTTTGTTTTTCGGGTAGATCATGATTTTTTTATTCCGTTAGTTGTATTTTTACGATGATACAGTGTATATTGTAGCAAAGAATCTCTGAAAAACAATGGATTTTTACGTATGGCGGAATGGATTTTTGCGGGACGGCGCGACCGGTACGATATCGAGGATGAATTCAATGCGCTCCAGTTGGAGCTCTGCGAGGTTGCGGATGTGGCTTTTTCTGTTCGCGGCCGGAACCGGTTCAGCTTTTCGCGGCTGTTCCTGACGGTGGCGGCGGAGGGGGAGGAACGGAGCGTGCTGGTCAACCACACCGCCGGCGAGCGCTTCGAGATGGAGCCGGGGAACTTTTACTTCCTGCCGTCGGGAATCGATTTCGAGTTCGATTTCCGGCCGACGACCCGTTTCCTGTCGTTCCATTTTCATTTGCGCCGCCATGGACGTGAGGTTTTCGAAGGAGCCCGGCATAGTTTGACCGGCAGGAGCCATGCTGTCGGGCGGCTGCTTGAGCTGATGCGCGTGGAACATTTGTCGCTGCGCGGGCAATGGGAATTCCGCTCGCTGCTGCTGGGCGAGCTTGCCGCGTGCCTGCCGGAAAAGGAGCCGGCAAACAACACGGAACCGGAACGGTATTCCCGTTACGCGAAGCTGCTTCGCTTTCTCCGTGAAGAGGCGCACGGCGCGCTGTCGATCGAAGAGCTGGCGGCGGTCGCCGGGATGCCGCCCGACCGTCTCTCGCGGGAATTCTCCCGCGATTTCGCCCTTCCGCTCAAACGGTTTCTCGCACAATCGGTTGCGGCGCGGGCGGCGGCTCTGCTGCGCGACCCCGCGTGCAAAGTCCGCGAGGTGGCGAAAGCGCTGAAATTCCGGGATGAATACTATTTTTCGCGCTTCTTCAAGCACGAGACCGGCGCATCGCCGGGGGAATACCGGAAAACAGTCGTCCGCGATCGATGAAAAACAGAGTTCCGGCTTGTCTTTTTGCCTCAGGCCGTGTATATTGTAAAAGGATTATATTGAGGGCAATTATGGACGAAAACGCGTTGAAAGAGTGGGCTGAGAGCTGGATCGCCGATCGGGTGGATCCGGAGCGCTACTGCAGCCATCATCTCGGGCATGTCAGGGGAGTCGTGGCGGAGGCCGAAACGCTTGCCCGGCACGCCGGGATTTCCGAAACCGACACCGCGCTTCTCCGCACGGCGGCTTATCTTCACGACGTCGGCTACGCCTTCGGCCATGAGAACCACGAGGAAGAATCGATCCGCATCGCCCGCGAAATCCTGCCCGGATTCGGTTACCGGCCCGGCGAGATCGAAATGATAGCACTGCTGATCGACTCGACCCACATCCCGCACCGGGCCGGCGGGCTCCTCGAAGGATTGATCGACGACGCCGACCTCTGCGCCCTGGGGCGAACGGATTTCCCCGAGAGCGCCCGGTTGTTCCGGCGGGAGCTGGCCGCCAACGGCTATGTGTTCACCGAACGTGATTTCTGGCGTTATGAACGCAGATTCCTGAAGAGTTTCCGTTACATGTCGGAGGCCGGGCAAAAGCTGCGGTCGGCGCAATTCAAACGGAATTTGGAATGGGTCGAACAGAAAATTGCAAATCTCGAAGGTGCGGGAGGCATCCAATCATGAAATCGCTCACTCTTCTGGAAGGCGCCGAACGCTACGAAATCATCCACCTCATCGCCGAGGGCGGCATGGGCGCGGTCTACAAAGCGAAGAAAATCGGCGTGGCCGGGTTCGAAAAGATCGTGGCGATCAAGGTCATGCTCGACACGCTGGCGGCCAATGAGTCGCGTGTCGCGGAATTCATCTCCGAAGCCAAACTGGTCGCCAACCTGATCCATGAGAACATCGTGCAGATCTACCAGCTCCAACGGGGGGCGCAAGGATATTATTTCGTCATCGAATATGTGGACGGCATCGCGCTTTCGGATTTCATCGACTTTCACCGCACGCTCGGCAGGCGCATCCCGCTGCCGCTCGCGGTCTTCATCGCAGCCCGGGTGGCGCGCGGGCTCGCCTACGCCCACAGCCGCCGCGACGCCGGCGGGCGGCCGCTCGGAATCGTCCACTGCGACGTCTGCACCCACAACGTGCTCATCAACACCGAGGGGGTTCCCAAGATCACCGACTTCGGCATCGCCCGCGTGGCGGCCGACCGCCGCGAGGGAGCCCGCATTTCGGGGAAACTCGCTTTCATGTCGCCGGAACAGGCGGCGCTCGAAGCGGTCGATTTCCGTTCGGACATCTATTCGCTGGGGATGGTGCTGTTCCTGATGCTGACGGGCAAGCCGGCCCGCGACCTCAAGGCGTCTGCCTCGGATCTGCTCGCCCAGGCGCGCGGAAACCAAATCGCCTGGGAGCAGCTGCCGGAGGATCTGCCGCCGGAACTCTCTCTCATCCTCCGGCGAATGCTCGCCGCCGACCCCGCCGACCGCTACGGCGATACCGCGGAACTGGCCCGCGACCTCGAATATTTCATCTATAAGGACGGGTACGGCCCGACCATCGTGACGCTCGCCGACTACATGCGCGAGCTGATGCCGGGCCGCTTCGCCGGGGCGGAACAATCCGTCATCGCCGACGACGACCGGACCATCGTTATGACAACCAAAACCATCACAGGAAATCAGATGCAATGAATTTCATGGAGCAACTCAAAATCAGCACGCAGCGGAACGACTCTTTCGTCTGCGTCGGCCTCGACCCCGACCTCGGCAAATTGCCGGAGTGCATCCGGTCGAAAAAGAACCCTTTCTTCGAATTCAACCGTCAGATCGTCGACAGCA
>JAVBSA010000129.1:0-5409 GCA_031556915.1 Victivallis sp. | reverse complement strand
GGGCCGAGACGATCATCCGCGAACTGGAAACGGAACAATATCGCGCGCGCCCGGGGTGGGTGTTCGCCATGAACAACGGTTTCATGCGGCTGGTGCTGCTTCTCAGCCGCGCCTGTTCCGAGTCGGCGGAGAAAAACGACGGTTTCGCCCGGATCGGCCGTATTCTCGGTTATATCGCCGGGCGCGACGGGGAGCCGCTCCAGCCTGCCGACATCGCCCGGGGATGTGGAATTTCGATCCGGACGCTTGAACGCATCTTTGCCGCGACGCTCCAATGTTCTCCCGGCAGCTATCTGCTTGACCGCCGGCTCAATCGGGGGGCGGAGAAACTGACCGGAACCGACGACACGATCACGGAGATCGCCGTCGCCTGCGGGTTCGGCGACGGCAATTACTTCAGCAAGATGTTCAGTCGCAAATTCGGCCTGCCCCCGCGCGAATACCGCAGAAAGTTTGCCGGGCGGTAGGGGAGGCTTTTTTTGCCTCCGGCAATAAAATGAAGCCGCAAGGCTTCGCTTCATACCGCGCAGCGGTGCTTCCTATCTCCGATGCTTCATGTGCCGAAGGCACGCTTCATTCTTCCCCGCCTTGCGATGAAGCATTGCCGCTGGCGCGACAATATGAAGCACCGCTGGCGCGGTATGAAGCGCGCTCCGCACATGTTGGGAAGGGGGCATCCCCCGGCACCCACGGCTCGATTCGTCCATTCGCCGCCCGGCTCCGCGCCGGTAACAATTGGTTTTGCAATTGGCCTGTGAATCATTATTTTGCCTTGAATCAGTACTTTCCGCATTATTTTCGGTTGAAAACGACGAAAATTATATTATATTTTATAATCTGTATTTCTTTGGACAGCCGGCTCCCGGAGATGGAGCGATATTTTTAAGGAAAGGTTTGAGCGAATGGCGAAGAAACTGATGGATTCCATCCAGATGGAAGTGCGCGATAAAGGTCCCTGCTGCAAGGTGCTCGATTTTACGGTTCCCGCGGATGCGGTGAAGGCGGAAACCGACCGCACGCTTCAGGAATTTGCCGGAATGGTCTCCATTCCCGGCTTCCGCCAGGGCAAGGCCCCGGCCGGTCTGCTGAAGACCAAATATGCCGAAGAGGTCAAGCAGGAACTCGAACGCCGGATCATGACGACCGCGTTTGAAATCGCCGGCAAAGACGCGTCGCTCGACATCGTCAGCTGCGGCGTCGAAGGCCAGCCCCGCGTCGAATTCGACACGGAGTTCAAGTTCGTCCTGAACGCCGACCTCGCCCCCGAGTTCGAACTCGGCGATTACAAGGCGATCAAGGTTGACGTCCCCCGTGACGCCGTCACCGAAAAAGAGGTAGAAGAGCGGATCGATACCTATCGCAATATGTACGGTTCCTATGCCGATGTCGAAGGCGCGGCCGCGAAAGAGGATATGCTCAAGGTGAGCTACAAGTCCGATTTCGTTTTGCCCGAAGACGCGGGTACCTCGCTGAAGCGTCAGGTCGAAGCGGAAAACACCTTCCTCTGGCTATCCGACCCGGAAATGATTCCGGGTTGCACCGCTGCGCTGACCGGAGCCGAAAAGGGGAAGGAATATTCCCTCAAGGCGGCCTATCCCGCGGATTACCGCGAAGCGGCCCTCGCCGGCAAGACGGTTGCCTACACGATTCAGGTCGAAGGCGTTCAGCGCCGCAAAGCGCTGAGCGACGCCGAACTGGCGGAGAAGGCGCGTTTCAAGAGCATCGACGAGTTCCGCGACACCATCCGCAAGGCGATGGAGCAGGAAAACGAGAACAAACAGCGTGCGGCCGCGGTCGAACAGGCGTTTGAAGCGTTGGACAAAACGATTCCGGCGTTCGAGCTGCCCCCGGCGGTGCTCGCCTCCGAAGTCAGCAAGGAAATGCAGAAGATCGCCCGCGAGCTCGTCAAGAGCGAAGAGGACGTGGAAAAGTTCAAGAGCGAACAGGATACTCATAAAGTGACGGCCGAAGCGGATGCGAAGAAGTCGCTCCGCCGTACCTTCATCCTGCGCAAACTCGGGAAAGCCGAAGAGATCGAGCTCAACTCCAACGAAGTCAATGCCCGGCTCGTGGAAATGAGCAGCTACTACGGTTACAAACCCAAAGAGTTGCGCGATATGCTCGAAAAGAATGGCGGAATGGAAGATCTTCAGCTCGACATCATGAACGGCAAGGTGCTTGACCGTCTCGCCGAGCTGGCGACGAAATAAGCGTTTTTGAGAGAAAATCGAGAAGGCCGGGCTGCCGCTTTGAACGCAAAGCGGCAAAGCACGGCTTTTTCCTTTGAAATCGGGAAATAATCCCATAACAGGAGGTTTATTGATATGAAAAGCAAGTCATTTCTTGTTCCGATGGTGGTTGAACAGACCGGCCAGGGGGAACGGGCATTCGATATTTACAGCCGGCTGCTGAAAGACCGGATCATTCTTCTGGGTACGCCGATCGACGACGAAGTGGCCAACCTCATCGTGGCCCAGCTTCTCTTCCTTCAGGCGGAGGATCCCAAGAAGGATATCGATCTTTACATCAACAGCCCCGGCGGCTCGGTCACGGCCGGGCTCGCCATTTACGACACGATGCAGATTCTTTCCTGCGACGTCAAGACCTACTGCGTGGGCCAGTGCGCGTCGATGGGGGCGGTTCTGCTCGCGGCGGGCGCGGCGGGCAAGCGTTTTGCGCTGCCCAACAGCCGGATCATGATCCACCAGCCCTGGGGCGGCGCCGAAGGCACCGCGGCCGACATCGACATCCAGGCCAGGGAGATTCAGCGGCTGAAGGCGATGCTGAACGGGATTCTGGCGAACCACTCCGGCCAGCCGGTCAAAAAAATCGAAAAAGACACCGAACGCGATTTCTTCATGAGCGCGGAAGAGGCGGCCAAATACGGTCTCGTCGACAAGGTCGTCAACAAACCCTCGAAGGAGAAATAAGGGATGGCCAAGCGCAACAGCAAGGAGAAACTGATGTGCGCCTTCTGCGGCGGCCGCGAGGGCGACGACCCGCAGGTGGTCTTTGCCCCCAGCGGCTACGAAGGGCTGGCCATCTGCTCGAACTGCCTCAAGAACGGTTATGAGGCGCTCTGCCAGGAGAAAGAGGCGCGGAGCAAGGTGCCGCCGATTACGGGCCTCCGGGTTCCGACTCCGGCCGACATCAAAAAGCATCTCGATAACTACGTGATCGGCCAGGAGCGCGCCAAACGGGTGCTCTCGGTCGCGGTGCACAACCACTATAAGCGCCTCCAGACCCAGGCGATGCTGCCGGAACGGATCAAGTGCGACGACCCCTGGCAGGATGTGGAACTCGACAAAAGCAACGTTTTGCTGCTCGGCCCCACCGGCAGCGGCAAGACGCTGCTGGCGAGCACGCTGGCGCGCATGCTCGACGTGCCTTTCGCCATCTGCGACGCAACCACGCTGACCGAGGCCGGTTACGTCGGGGAAGATGTGGAAAACATCATTCTCCGGCTTTATCAGGCGTCGGGCAACGATATCGCCCGCACCCAGATCGGCATCATCTACGTCGACGAAATCGACAAGATCGCCCGCAAGACCGAGAACGTCTCGATCACCCGCGACGTCTCGGGCGAAGGGGTTCAGCAGGCGCTGCTCAAGATTCTGGAGGGAACCACCGCCAACGTGCCGCCGCAGGGCGGCCGCAAGCACCCGCAGCAGGAGTTCATCAAGATCGACACGTCGAACATTCTGTTCATCTGCGGCGGAGCGTTCGTCGGGCTGGACAAAATCATCCAGCGCCGCCGCGGCAAGCAGGTGCTCGGTTTCAAGCGCCTCGTCGATGAAGAGGCGATGGAGCAGGAGAAAACCGCGGCGCACCTGGACAAAAATCCGCTCGCCAAATGCGAGCCGGAGGACCTGATCCGCTTCGGATTGATTCCGGAGTTCGTCGGCCGCCTCCCCATGGTGACCTGTCTGGAGCCGCTGGAACGCGACGACCTGATCCGCATCCTGACCGAGCCTAAAAACGCCCTGGTCCGTCAATATCAGAGACTGTTGGCGATGGAAGAGGTTGGTCTCGAGTTCACCGACGACGGCCTGGCGGCCCTGGCCGACAAGGCGGTCGCCCGCGGAACCGGAGCCCGCGGGTTGCGGGCGATCCTGGAGGAACTGATGGTCGACGTCATGTTCGACGCGCCCTCTTCCGAGGGGATCACCCGCTGCGTCATCGACGCCAAAGCAGTCGAAGGCGAGGCTCCGCCGAAACTGATCCGCGCTCAGTCCAAGAAGGGCGCCTGAGGGGAAATCGGGCATGAGTGATTCGGTTGACGCGAAAACCAGGGTTATGACGGCCAGGCCGGAAAGCGCATCGATGCCCGACGGCATCGATACGCTGTCGTCGCTTCCGCTGAAACCGCAGGAACGCTATCAATTCATCCGGAGCATCGGCTTCGGCGGAATGAAGGGCGTCCTGTTGGTTTACGACAAGGATACCGGGCGCGAAGTGGCGATGGCGATCATGCCCGATTTCCGGGAGCGCCCCCGGAACGACCTGGAGCGTTTCGTCCGCGAAGCGAAACTGACCGCACGTTTGGAACACCCGAACATCGTTCCGGTACACGATCTCGGAATCGACAGTTCGGGGTCCCCGTTTTTCACGATGAAATATCTGCATGGCCAGTCCCTGGCCTCTTTGATCCGCAAATTGCGCAAGGAGGATCCGGATACGGTGCATAACTACGGGCAATTGCGGCTGCTTCAAATTTTCATCCGCATCTGCAACGCGATGGAATTCGCCCATTCCCAGGGAATCTGCCACCTCGACCTGAAACCCGAGAACGTGAACATCGGCGAATTCGGCGAAGTTCTGGTGCTGGACTGGGGGCTGGCACGGGCATTCGGCCCCGAAGCACAGGTCGCTTCCCCCAATTCGAGCGACACCCCGGGCCACGCCAAAGGAACCCCGGGCTACATGTCGCCCGAACAGCTCCGGTCAGTCGCGGGCGAGGTCGGCCCGCGGTCGGATATCTACGCATTGGGCGGAATTCTATACACCATGCTTTCCCTGAGTTCGCCGCTGTCGAAGCTGCCGGTCGAAGAGGTCTTGCGCCGGACGGCCTCCGGTGAAGTGCCGCCGCTCTCGGCGGTGGCTCCGGCCGACCGTCATATCCCGGCGGCGCTCGAAGCAATCTGCCAGAAGGCGATGGCGCTCCGGTCGGTCGACCGTTACGCGTCGGTGGTGGAGTTGCGGGAGGATATTTTCGCCTTCCAGACCGGCTACGTCCCCAAGGCGGAAAACGCGTCGGCTTTGAAACACGCCGGGCTGTTCCTGAGCCGGAACATGCAGATATTACTGCTGCTCATGGTCATATTCCTGACCATGCTCCTGGCAACGCTGGTCTACTACTACGCCGAAGCTGTCCGGTAACTCCAATGCTCTTCACTTAACTGGTAATGC
>JAVBSA010000618.1:0-5906 GCA_031556915.1 Victivallis sp. | reverse complement strand
CTCCGAGAGCTTTCAGTATATCGATCTCGTTACCGTCTTCGCCCGGATGCCGGAATTCCTGAACCCCGGCGGCAGCGTCATCATTTCCGACTTCTTCCGGATTCCGGCACAGGGAACCAGCGCCATGGGCGGCGGTCACCGCCTCAGCCGTTTCTTCGAAGAATTGGAGAAATCCCATTTCGAACTGGTCAAGCAGGAAGACATCACCGCCTTCACCGCCCCCAACATCCAGCTCGTCAACGACGCCCTTCAAAACGTGGCCCTCCCCATCCGCGACCTGATGCTCGAAGAAGCCAAAATCAAATGCCCCTTCTTCTTCCGCACCGTCAACTTCTTCGTGCGGCTCTTCTTCAGCAAAAAACTGAACAAACTCGACTACAAGTATTTCAGCGGCGAACGCAACGCCGAAAACTTCACCAAATTCAAGAAATACTGCCTCTTCACCCTGAAACTGAAGTGACGGGTACTGCATAATCCGGCGCAAGAGGCAGGGTATTCTTTCTGAAAAGGATTGAAATATTATGCCGATATTGTTTACGGCGGAGTTGGTCAAGATGCGCCGGGAGCTCCTGGTGGGGATCGAGAAGGCGCGCCAGACGTCGGTGGTGTCCGTCCATTCCCACGAGTTCATCGAATTGGCGTTTGTCGCCAGCGGCAGCGCGCTTCACCGTCACACGGGGCGGGACGGCAAAACACGGTTTGACGGTTTGATCCAGGGGGATCTTTTTTCAATACACCCCGGGGAGTTCCACAGTTACGAGCATTGCGGGAACATGGTGCTTTACAATCTCTTCCTGAAACCGGCGCTGATCGACGGGTACGGATACCTGAACCATCTGCCCGGCTGGAAACTGCTGTTCGGCGAACGGGCCGGCGTCTCGGGGAAATTGCTCCATCTGTCGGCGGAGGAGCGGGCGCGGATGGTTCAGTGCCTGGATCGGATTCTGAATGAATACCGCCTGATGCCGCCGGGATACGAGACCATGATTATGGCTCTGCTTACCGATTTTTTTGTTTCCGCGATGAGGACGGGGGAAAATTGGCGCGGCGACTTCAAAGAGCACAATCCGGGGGTGCTTGAATCCATCAGCATGATGGAGGGGGCTCCCGAGCAGAATTTCACCCTCGAACGACTGGCCGGCGTCTCTCATATGAGCATCGCCTCCTACACCAAGAAATTCCGGGCGGCGACCGGGTTGTCGCCGATGGAATATTTGCTCAAGGTGCGTCTTCAGCAGGTGCGCCATCTCCTGAAAACGAGCGATTTCACCATCGGGGAAATCGCCGGGCGCTGCGGTTTCTGCACCGCGAATTATCTGATCAAGCTCTTTCGCCGGGAACTCGGAATCACCCCGGCACAATACAAGAAAAGAGAACATGAGAATCTGCAGGAATAGCGGATTGTTACATTAAATTTGCCGATCATATCTTGTCACTCCGGAATTTTTGCGGTATAATGAAATGCAAACACAAGGAGTGTTCCAATGATCGATTTCGATTTCAATGAAGCCGGCGAACTGATTTCCCTGCGATTTGACGGGGTGGAATTCGCCGCGCCGGACGGGGATCGCGGGCTCTTCCTGATTCAGCTCCGCGATTTTATCGGCAACGCGCTGCGGCTTGTTCCCGCGGATTTTCCGCAGGTCGGGCGCCGCGATGCAGAACTGACCTTTTCCGGCTGTGACAAACTGCCCGGTACGCGGGTGACGGTGACGGCGGCGGATAACCGCTGGCGGATCGCCGTTGTTCCCGGCAATGAGGCTTTCAAAGTCGAATGGGTCGACTTCCCCCGGATCCGGCTGCGCCGGTTCGACGACGGGAAATTTCTGCTCCCCTTCGCCGAGGGAACGCTGGTCGAAAATCTGGATGACCTGGTCATGGGTTCCCATCTCCGCAGCGCTTATGCGGAATATCCGATGACTGGAATCAGCAGTTTCTACCCCGGCCCGGCTCCGATGCAGTTCGAAGCGTACTATACCGGCGAAGCCGGGCTGTATATCTGTTCCGCCGATCCGCATCACTCGCCCAAAAGCATCGACGTGACTTTGGAGGAAGACGGCGCGCTCCGGCTGATGCTCCAGCATTTTTCCCTCGATTACGACACGGAGATCACGGGCTTTCACGGCGATTGGCAGGACGCCGCCGGAATCTATCGCGACTGGATGGAAAAAAACGACGTTACCCTGCCCCCGAAATTATCGAGGCAAATGCCGAAGTGGTTTGCCGATTCGCCCATTCTGCTGATCTACCCGGTCCGGGGCTGCGGCCTCGACGCCGGCGGTTTGAAGCCGAATGAATATTACCCCTACACAAACGCGCTCCCCGTCATTGCCGGTTACCGCAAACTATGGGACAACCCCTTGATGGCGTTGCTGATGCACTGGGAGGGAACCGCCCCCTGGGCGCCGCCTTACGTCTGGCCCCCCTACGGCGGCGAAACGGGGCTGGCGGAGTTCGCCCATCTGCTGCATGCCGAAGGAAATCTGCTCGGGCTTTACGGCTCCGGAACCGGCTGGACGCAGCAGAGCATGATCGACCCGGCTTACAATTGCCGGGATCGGTTCGAAACGGAATCCGTCGGTGATGAAATCTGCAAGGGGCCGCATGGGGAGAGCTTCTCCCGCGTCTGCAACGGCCCCCGGGGGCAGCGGATCGGCTACGACCTCTGCCCGGCGTCGGAATTTACGGCGAAGACGGTCGCAAATGAAATCGCATCCGCCTCAAAGCTGGGGGTCGATTATCTGCAATACTTCGACCAGAATCAGGGATGCGCCTCTCCGCTCTGTTACGCAAAGGATCACGGCCACCCCGCGCTGCCGGGGGCGTGGCAGACGGAAGCGATGCGGCAACTGCTCTTCAAAGCGCAACTTGCTGCCGGCAAGACAGTTCTGGGGTGCGAGAATGGGGCGGCGGAACCGTATCTTGAAGTCTGCCGCCTGAACGATCTGCGGAACCACCTGGCCTGGGGATACGGCGGCAAGCCGGTTCCGCTTTATCCCTACGTGTTTCACGAATACGTTTCGGGGTTCACGGGGAACGGCGTATGCCTCTCCGAATGGGTGGACACCAAGCGCACTCCCTTCTTTCTGCAATGGGTGCTCGCCTGGAACTTCGCCGCCGGGAACCTGCTCTCGGTCGTGTTGAAGGACGGCGGCAAGATCCACTGGAACTGGGCGCTCCCCTGGAGCGTTCCGGAACCGGAGCAGCACCCGCTGCTCGAATTGATCGCCAACCTCGCCGACTGGCGGCGCAACCGGGCGGCGGAATACCTGATCGCGGGACGCATGGAGAAAGCTCCGCAGATAACTTGCGGAACCCGAACCGTTTACCGGAAAAATCGAACTCCGCTCGAAGTTCCGGCAGTACTCTCCTCGACCTGGAGCAGCGGGAACAAACGCGCCGTGCTGCTGGTCAACTGCGGCGAAAAGCCGGAACCGTGCCGGGTTGATTTCGATCAAACGGCCAGGAGAACGATCATTTCCCGAAGCAGGGAATATGTGTTTGAGTTCATCTCTCCGGTCTTAACCGTGCCTCCGCTCGACGCCATGTTGTTGGAATTCTCCGTCAATGAACCAGATCTCCAAACTTCAAACTTAAAGGAATGTGACAATGAAAAAACAACCCCCGTCCACCAAGTCGCATCTTACTGTTCCTGATCGTTTTACACTGATCGAACTATTGGTTGTCATCGCGATCATCGCCATTCTTGCCGCAATGCTGCTGCCGGCATTGAATCAGGCGCGTGAAAAAGCCCGGGCGACCACCTGTTTGAACAATCAGAAGCAGCTCGGTTCGGCATTTGCCATGTATGCCAATGACAATACCGACTATGTCCTCATGTATTGGATGCGCGGCACCTCGGGCTACAGCTGGTCCCTATGCCTGATCGATGAAAAGTACGCGCCGAAAGCAGTCACCCTCTGCCCCTCTGTGGCGCCGCACAAATTCGTCAACGACTGGTATTCCTACGGCGGCAACCGGCATACCGGGGATTTGAAAAACATCCTCACCCAGACCTCCCCCCTGGACTCCGCCTATATGGTGTTCAAGCTCGATAAAGTTCCGTCGGAAGAGAAACGGGTGGGTTATTTTATTCCACTGATCGGCGAAACGAAACTGCGGCAGGATAAACTCAGTACCGACGCCACCCATTCCGATTGGCAGGTGTGCGTGCTCTCCCGCGAAAGCGGCACTTATGCTCCCAACCTCTGCCATGCCGGCAGGATGAACCTGCTTCGATCCGACGGGCGGGCCATCGCCGTCAGCGGCAAGGAACTGAGCGCAAATTACAATTTCAAGAAAGAAATGTGGATCGGGGAAGCTTTTATATTTCCGTAAAAACAGGAGAGCAAAAAGATGAATCCATCAATTGCAATGATCGCATTATTGTTAACGACGGGAGCTGTGTGGGCGGCCCCGATCAATGCCGCGCGAATCGATATCGACAGCGTGGAGCCGGAGGTTCTGTTCCTGACTCCCGGCGAGGTGAAAAATGGAACAGCCGAAAACAAACCGGGCGGGACATGGCGGAATTCCGCCATCCGGACCAGTTTTCCGGCCGCCGCCGACTGGAAGCAGGGCAGCTTCAGCTTTACCCCCGACAAGGACGGCGCCTTGACCATCCACGTCATGGGAGGCTGGGCCAAAGAGGAAGCCGACCGGAGCTACGTTATCTGCGATGACGTCAGAATCGACGGCGCCGAACTCAAAAACGGCGATTTCGAAAACGGCGCGCAAGGCTGGTGGAAAACCGGAAAAACCAAGAACGCCGCCGTCGTCGATACGGCGAAGTCCGGCGACAAGGCGGCCAAAGTCAATCACGATAACGGTTTTATGCAGAAAATAGCGGTGAAAGCGGAAAAACCGGTCACCGTCACCTTCTGGTATAAACTTGCGGAATAATTACTATGTTCATTCGAATTTTTTCCGTCCTGGCAGGCATTTTTATGATAGGCGCTTCCGTCGGCATTGCCGGTGAGCTTTCGTTCTCGAAAGGGCCGTGGACCCTCGGGGTTGATCGGGAAAACGGAGCTTTGCGCTCCGTACAGTGGAACGGCGAGGGAATCAGCAGGAACCCGGCCGGAGCGCCGCTCTTCAACTGGGGACCCCAATGGCCCGCCAGTCAAAAGAACAAACTTGTTTCCCATACCTGGGACGACAAAACCGGAACGCTTATTCTTCATACGAAGCAGGACAACTGGCTTGTGGATGAAACCTTCACGCTCGGGCCCGATCTGCTCGCCATAAGCGTCAAACTGGTTTACTCCCCACCGGACAAAGCGGCCGAACCGGTGAAGTTCGACCGCGCCTCCCTCGCGATGCCGATTCCCAAAGAGGGGCGCTACTTTTTGCCGGGAAAACGGGACTTCCTGAACCAAGACGCCGCCGGACTTCTTTCCGCGTTGAAAAACGGAGAGGAACGGCGGAGCGCCTGGGGCATTCCCCCGCTGCTGATCGAGCGCAACCCCGCTTTATCCCTGATCTTCATGCCGGAATTCCGGAACGATATCGCCGGCAGCTCCATCAAAATAGACGGCGACAGCGCGGTCATCCGTCAGGAATCGCGGGCCGCCGGCTGGGCGTATCCCGATGAAGCGCAACACATCGGCCCCTTCTATCTGGCGGTTGTCGCAGGCTCCCTGGAACAGGCATTCACCCAGGGCGTCTGGGAGGTTTTCGACAACATCGACCTCAAAGCGGTTTCCGATACGCCGGACTGGTTTCGCGACGCCATCTTGTACAGTTTCCAGCCCGGCGGCACCATCGCAAGCGGCTGGAAGGATCTCGGCGGCTTCGTGCCGACCCGGGAAGAACTGCTTCCCCATCTCCGGCAGCTCGGTTTCAATACGCTCTGGATGCTGCCGGTTGAAACGGGACACATTTATTGGCCGCGCGACTACTACCAG
>JAVBSA010000385.1:0-13446 GCA_031556915.1 Victivallis sp. | reverse complement strand
AATCGGATGAGTCGCGCAGGCGTTTTGTGCACAGATGCTTTCGCAGAACCGGAGGCGTACTCAGAGAGTACGTCGAGGATCTGGCGGAAGTATTTGTGTGCAAAAGGACAAGCGAATCGCCGATTCAAACCGGCAGAGGGGATACCGGAGAGTACGTCGAGGACCTGGCGGAAGGATATGGGCGCAAAAGGACAAGCGAATCGCCGGTTCAAACCGACAGAGGGGATACAAAAAAAGTTCAAGGCTTGTTCACTCAGGCGCTTAGAGGAGTAATTATGAAGAGGAGAAATTGCGTATAGGAGCCTGAACAAACCAAACCTTGAACAAGAATTACTATATGCGGAAAAAATGCAAAATCAAATCGAATTGCGGCTTTTTGCTAAAAAATTGTTCTTTTTTATTTTAGAATCGGTTTGGAATTCAGTATTCCCCTCATTTCCAACAAGAAATCGATGATGGCGCGGAACAGGGCCGCCGCCAGGAGAAGGCACAGGAGATAGGCGTTCCCGAAGATATAGAGGTAGGAGGCCGCCGCCAGGAAGATTCCGAGCCGGCGGTTGCGGCGGAAAACAAGAATGCAACCTGTTATCACCAAAGCGATTCCCAAATAACAGACCGGATGCAGCCCGCTCGGGCGGCTGGCGAGGAACAAGAGGGGGTTGGTGAAATAATAACTGTAATCGGACATGCTCCAGTTGGGCGTGCAGAAAATCCAGCCCGCCAGAACGAGCAGCGGCAGAAGGCGCTCTTTGCCTTCCGGCTTATCCCAGAGACCGATTCCGGCGATGGCGATGAAGAAGGCCGGGTACCCGGTGAGGACGAAACGGATGGGGTCGTCGGTTCCGTGGCTGTACCCGCAGAAGAAAAGAATGATCGGAATCGACCAGAGGGCGAGCACCGTCCGCAGTTTGCGGTCGCGGATGAAGAAAAGCAGCGCCAGGACTCCCGGAATCCAGATCAGCTGGTTGGTGGCCCCGTAGAAAGCGGCTGTCATCTTGACGAAAATCCAGGCGATATAGGTGTGCGCTCCGCCTTCGTAGTTGGTGTAGGAGAATTTCAGCGGGCTGCCGAAAAAGTGGGCGTTGGCCAGCAGTTGCGGCAAAAAGCCGATGAGAAAGGCGGCCGCTCCGGCCGCGGCGCAGGCGGCGAACCGTTTGATTCCGGCCCGGTACCAGGGCTGGAACAGAAGAGCCATCGCGCCGATCGCGGGCAGGAACAGGATGTTGTTGATCCGGAACATACAGCCGATACCGAACAGGAACGCCGCCCCCAGGATGGTGAAGACGCACGGCCTTGCGCAAAGGATCAACGCCATCACGGCAAGCATCAGGAAGGTCGACGGGGTATCGCTCATGGCGGAAAAACCGCAGGCGATCAGGTTGATATAATGCTGATAATCGAAGCTTGCGCTCGGCATGGCGAAATAGGCGGAGAAAACCCCTAGGTGAAAATTCGGGTTGTTGTGCCAGAGGAACGGAATCACCGCCCAGATCAGCATCGCGGCACAGGCTTTGACATCGCTTTTCAACAGCTTCCGGCCGATCAGGTAAGCGAGGAAGAGGCAACCCGGAGCAAAGAAAAATCCCTCCGCCCAACTAAGCGGAACCAGCAGCGTGGTCAGGTCCCGGTTGCCGAACAAAAGTTCAAAGGGCCAGTAGAAAAACGACGTTCCCACCGTAAAATGCCAGCGTTCGGTAAAATCCCAATCCATCATCGAAAGCAGATTACCGTAATAACCCGGTTCATCGGCGGGGGAGCCGATGATGTTCTGCGCGCCGTTGACCAGGAGCGAAAGCAGGAACATCCGCAATACGACCGGAACGAGACCGATTTGCAGCCATCGCCACGGGTCCGGTTCCTTGCGGCGTTTCCACAAAACCGCCAGTAGCGCCGCCAAAGCGCCGCCCAGCAGGGAGGAAAACAGATAGCGCCAGGCGGGCATTGTGCCGAAAAAACGGAGGTCCCCCTCCGGCATCATCACGATGCTGTTATGCGTGTAACCGGTTCTTCCGTCGGGCAACCGCACCTCGGCGAGGTGGTAATAACGCGCCAGCGGGTGGGATTTTACCAACACCAGCTTCTCACCGGTTTTCTCAAGTTGAACCGGAGTCTCGGCCAAAGCGATGATCTGAGGTGGAAATTCCGGTTTGGCGAAAACCGGCGTTCCCGGTTCCAGCGTGACGGTTTCGGCGCAAAGCGTGCCGAAAAGAAGCATCAGAAGCCAGAAAAGACAGAAACGCATGGCAATACCTCCCAACTGTTCGATCAGCGGATCAGTTTTGAAACCGTTTTGAAGGCGGGGTGGCCCGCGTCGCGGAGCATCAGAAAGAGGATCGCTTCGCTGCTGAGCACGGTCGCACCCGCGTGGCGGGCGGCTTTGAGCGCCAGCGCGAGGTCGGATTCCTTGCGGCTGGTCACCGCGTCGGCGGCGAGAAAAACTTCAGTCCCCTGAGCGAGCGCGTCGAGTACGCTCTGAAGCACGCAGACATGGGATTCGATCCCGGTGACGATGAGCGATTTGCGCGGCTTGGCGGCAAAGGCGCCGCGGAACCCCGCGTCGGCAAAGGCGGAAAAACCGGTCTTCTCCAATGGAACGGTTCCTTCGGGCAGCAGCTCCGCGATTTGAGGAACCGTGTGGCCGAGCCCTTTGGGGTACTGTTCGGTGATCATCACATCAACCCCGAACGCGGCACCTCCGGAGAGCAGGATCCGGGCGCGTTCCAGCACGGGGTCGATATTGTGCATGGCGCCGATCAACTTCTCCTGAAAATCGATGACGAGAAGCGTCGTACTTGCGGGTTCCGGAAATTTCATGATTCTTTCTCCTCGGGAAGCCGTCCGGCAAACACCCGGACGTTGGTCTGGTTGCTCAAATAAGGCCGAAGCAAACGGTGGAATTCTTCACGCCCGATGGAACGGATCGTTTCCTCCTGGCGCAAACATTCATCGAAGGCGCGCCCGTAATGGAGGTTCAGCAGCGCACTGCGCAGAATGGCCGACGGGGACTCCACCTGCCGCGCGGCGGTGAAGGCGGCGCTTTCGCGGGCGGCATTGAAAACAGCCTCTTCAAACCCTTCCGCCGCCAGCCTTTGCTGTTCCGCGTCCAGGAGTTCGAGCGCCTTCCCGGCCGACTCCGCGGTGGTCGCCGCGTAAAACATCAGGTAACCCGGGTGGAAGCCGCTCACCATGCGGAAACCGGTGTCGTAAGCGAGCTGGTTGTGTTCCCGCACCGACTTGAAGACCGGGCTGGAAAGCCCGTTTTCGCCGTAAAGCAGGATTTCAGACGCATCACTGGCCTCCGCGGCCACCGTCGGGCCGGGAACGGCCTGAAGAATGAAAGTTTGTTCGCGGGGGAGCGGGATCCGCATTTCCAGCGCCTCCTTCGGGAATACCGGTTCGGGAGGAAGTAAGATCGTGCCGGAACGCCATTGGAGCGCACCGCAAAGCTCTTCCGTCCACGCGGCCGCTTCGGCCGCCGTGCAATCGCCGCCCCAGCCGAAAAAGGTCTGGCCCGGAACGAAGCGGGAAAAATAAAACTCCCCGACCGCTTCCAGCGTGAGGCGCCGGATCTGTTCCTCGGTTCCGGCGGTTCCCCAGCTGTAGGGGTGACTGCCGTAAAGCAGTTCGCGGCAACGGTCGACGGCCGCGTTCCGGGGCGTTAGCGCACTGCTCTTGAGCCGTTCGAGCCGGTTCGCCTTTTCCCGCTCGAATTCCTCCTTGCGGAAGACGGGGCGGCAGACGATCTCTTTGAGGAGCGGCAGGAATTTGACGAGGTGGCGGCGCGGGACCGAGCACTCCAGCATCAGGGAATTGAGGCCGGCGGTGCTCGAGACATTCGCTCCGCATTCATCCAATTTCGTCAGGAGCTGATCCTCGGTGTGACGTTCCGTCGCGGTGCAGAGCAAATCGGAAGTCAACCCGGAAATGCCTCCGTTTTCCGCCGTCTCGAAAATCGTTCCGCCGGGCAGCAGCAAAGAAAAATCCACCAGCGGCAGACGCCGATCGGAAACCGTCGTCAACCGGACGCCGCAATCGAGAACCGTAAGCTCCGGAGTCAGGACGGGAGCCGCCTGTTTCCGCGCGGAAGCGCCTTGCCGTTCCGCCGTATGCTGACGGACGATCGAGAGGCGGTCGGGGTGGAAATATTCCGCCGCGACGCGTTGGACCTCCTCCACCGTCACCTTGCCCAGCCGTTCGATGTAGCTGTCATGAAGCTCGGGGGCGCCGCAACTGCGGACGCCGCTTCCGATATTAGCCGCAACCGCGCTGATATCCCGCAGTTCGCGCAGTTGTTCAGCGTACTGCTGAACCTTCTCGCGTTCCACTTCGGCCTTGGAGATGTCCCCTTTGCGGATGCTTTCGAGCTCCTTCCGCAAAGCCCGCTCAAGCTTTCCGAGCTTGGAGGGAACGCAATGAGAGTGGATGGAGAACAATCCCGTACAGGAACCGAAATTGTAGCAGCTGCTCCGGAGGTGCACGGCCAGCTGCTGCTGAAGTTCGAATTTGCGCACCAGCCTCGAACCGTCGCCCAGGCCGAGGACGCCGCAGAGGACGTCGCAAGCGGCGAGGTCCGGGCTGCCGCCTTCCGGCGCGCGGGTGCCGATCCCGAGGCGGGCAAGAGAGTCGGCAAAAGTGAAATCCTCCTCCCGCACGAGGCTCTGGGGCGGTTCCGGCGCAATGTTCGGTTCTTCCAGCGAAGAGCGTTTCCAATCCCCGAGCTGTCGCTCGACCGCGTCAAAGGCCTGTTCCGGCCCGACGTCGCCGACGATGACGAAAAAGGTGCGGCCCGGCGTGTACCTTTGTTCATAGTAACGCATCATGCGGTCGCGGTCCACTTCGGCGATCAGTTCGGGGTAGCCAATGATGGGGAAACGCAACGCGTGACTCCGGTAGACGCTGCCGAACAAGCGCAGAAACAGCTCCCGTTCCGGCTTGTCCCGCCCCAGCTGCGCCTCGCGCAGAATCACTTCGCGCTCTTCGGCAAACCGTTTTTCCGGGAACTCCGGATAGCGCACCATCGAAGAGAGAACCTTGACCGCTTCGTCGAGGTGCCGGGAACCGAGCGTGACGTGGTAGGCGGTATGATCGTAAGAAGTATAGGCGTTCATGAATCCGCCGAGGCGGTCGATGGTGTCGGCGGCCTCGTTGCCGGGGTAGTCGCGGCAGCCCTCGAACAGCATGTGCTCGAGGAAATGCGAAAGCCCGTAGCCGAGGGATTCGCCCTCATGAATGCCGCCGGTCGCGACGAAACATTGAACTTCGAGCGCCGCCCCCGGCATGGGGAGCACGAAAACACGCGCCCCGTTGCCCAGAAGGCGGGATTTGACATTCCGGTAGAATTCCATACGGCTCCTAATCTATTTTGGGGAAAGACTGCGAAATTTTCGCCGGGGCGGCGGGCGGCTCGGCCAGGGAGAAGTCGATGTCGAAATCCTCCGGCGAATCTTCCGGAGAGGCCGAGAGCAAGCCTGAGCCGATCAGGAGATAAACGATCCTGCCGACATCCGACGCGCTGCGGATTCCCCATTCGTGAAGCACTTCATACGAGAGCACGCCGAATTCCTCGCGGGCGAAATCCCGCACGCCGCCCAGGAGTTCGAAGGCGGAGACATGCCGGTGCGCCGCCAGCCGCCCGACCGTAAAACTGACCGCGCCGGCCACGAACGAGTAGGAATCGCGCGCAAAACGGGGCTCCATCTTCAGGATCGCATCGATTTTCGTTTCGATTTCTCCGGGCTCCATATTCCGCTCAGCGCTCCCCGACCGGCGGTTTCTTCTTGCCGCCGACCACCGAACCCGGATCGCTGGAAATGGTGTCCGCCATCATGGTCAGCGCATCCAGCGTCTGGTTGAGCTTGATCAAAGTGCCGGCCAGCTCCTCGCGGGTACCGACGATGGCGGCGGAAGCGTCGCGGAACGCAGCGGAACTCTCGGGCAGCTTCGACGCTTCGGTGTTCTCGATCAGTTTCTCCGCCAGCTGGTTGATCTGTTTCAAATCGGCTTCGAGCAGGTTCATCACCCGGTTGAGACGCTCTTCGCCCAGCACACGGGCCATGGTGCGGCTGCTGGTTTCCAGATTCTCGGAGGCGTCGTTGATCCGGGCGATGGTGGATTTCAGCGCCGGGTCGGAGAGAAGGCCGGAGAGTTCCGAGAGACTCCGCTCCAGCCCGTCCGAAATCTCTTCGAACCTGACCCGCGAAATCCGGTCGAGCGAAGTGCCCAGCGCCTTCAAAATATCCTTGAACGGCGAAGGCACCGAGGGAATATAAAGCATGTCGTCATCGTCCGCATCCTTCGGCGGCTTCGGGAGCATATCCCCCGGCGCGGCATAATAGTCGAAGTCGATGTAACGCATGCCGGTGATCCCGGTGTATTCCAGCCGGCAGCGCATGCCGCGTTCCAGCTCGGACTCGATGAAACGGACGAAACCGGCCGATTTGCGGTTGCTTCCGCGCCGCCCGGCGACGAAATGCTCGTATTCCACCGCGAGATCCACCTGGATCATCTTGTCGGGAACCCGGATTGAAATCCGGGTCACGCTCCCGACGGGAACCCCCCGGTATTTCACCTGGGAACCCACGGAAAGCCCCTGGACCGATTCGTTGAAATAGGTCTTCACCCGAACCTTGCGGGTAAAAATATCGGACATCCCCAGAAAGAAAAGGGTAGCCAGCAGCAGCGTGAGGCCGCCGATGACGAAGAGTCCGATTTTGATTTTCTGTTTAGCGTCGTTCGGCATGGCCGGCCTCCTCTGAAATGGCGGATAGCAACCCGTCGCGGGTCAGGAACGTACGGACTTGCGGATTCTCCGAGCGATCGCGCAGCTCCTTCGGCGCTCCATCCGCAATGATCGACTTCGATTTCTTATCGAGCATGATGATCCGGTCGGCGATGGTGAAAATACTTTCGAGTTCATGGGTGACCACCACCACGGTCGTGCCGAATTTCTCGCGCAGCCGCAGGATCAGGCGATCGAGCTCCGCAGACGTGATGGGGTCGAGCCCCGCCGAGGGTTCGTCGAAAAAAAGCAGCTTGGGATTCAGCGCAAGCGCCCGCGCAAGGCCCGCGCGCTTGCACATGCCGCCGGAGAGTTCCGCCGGCAGCATGCCGCCGTAACCGCCCAGATCGACCAGGCGGAGTTTTTCTTCGACGGTCGCGGCAATCTCGGCGGGGGAGAGCTCGGTGTACTCCTCGAGCGGCAGTGCGACATTCTCCGCCACCGTCATGGAGCTGAAAAGCGCCCCGCCCTGATAGGTGACGCCGAACCGGCGCATGATCTCACGCCGGCGCTCCTCTTCCGCCCGGACGATGCTGTCGCCCTGAATGAGAATATCCCCCTTCTTCGGGGAATACAACCCGATGATATGTTTCAAGAGCGTGCTCTTGCCGCAGCCGGAACCGCCCAGGATGCAAAAAACTTCCCCCTTGTTCACGTCGAAATTGAGGTTTTCCAGAAGGACCCGGTCGCCGTAACCGATGGTCAGGTTTTTCACTTCGATTTCCGCACTCATATTGCTTTCGCCTCAATAACCGATGAATGAATAAAGCACCGTCAGCAGCACATCCGAGACTACGACGAGAAAGATCGAACTCACGACCGCCCTGGTGGCGCCGCGCCCCACGCCCTGGGAATTGTTCTCCGCGTTGAATCCCCAGTAACAGCCCGCAAGCGTGATCAGCACCGCGAACGGGATGCTTTTGCATACCCCCAGCAGAAAGGTGATGGGATTCAGCACTTCGAGCGTCCGGCCCCAGTAGGCGGCGAACGGACTCCGCATCAGCGTCACCCCGATCAGGAGCCCGCCGAAAATCCCCATGATATTGCCGACCACCGTCAGGATCGGCAGCGTGATGAGCATCGCGCTCAGCTTGGGGTAAACCAGAAAGGCTTCGGGCCGGATCCCCAGCGTTTCCAGCGCGCTGATCTGTTCGTCGAGCTTCATCGTGCCGATTTCCGCGGCGAAGGCGGATCCCGCCCAGCCGGTCATCACCATCGCCGTCATCAGGGGCCCGAGCTCTTTCAGGACGATGAAGCCCACCGAATCGACCACAAAAATCTCCTGCCCGAATTTGCTCAACTGGATCTGGCCGTTGACGGCAAGCACCATCCCGGTCAAAAGGCAGATGAGGGAAATGATCGGCAGGGCCTGGATGCCGCAAAGATCGAGGTAGTAATAGAATTCGCGCTTGCGCAAACCGTTGCGGAACAGCAACGGGAACGCCGAAGCGACCCGGCCGATGAATTCCACCGGGCGGGTTCCGTCCTGCAGCCGCTGCTGCACATGCTTTTTGATCTGCTCAAGCTGCGGCTTCATATTCTCCCATTCAGTTTCAGTACATCCTCTGCTGTTGAGCCCGCTGCTGTTTGACTTTCGGCTCTTCCAGATAAAGCGCATACCAGCTTTCGCCGAAATTAGCGTTGGAGAAATGCTTCAATTTGCCGTTGGCGATCGCTTCGTAGTTGGCGATCATGGTCTGATTGTCGCTGCGTTTGCGCGCTTCGACCAAAGCTTCCAGCGCCTTGGCGCTGTCCTCCTGCTTAAGCTTGATCCAGGCGTAGGTGCACGCCAGCAGCGCGGCTTCATCCGCCTTGAACCGGCGGCGTTTCTTCGCGTAGAATTTATCCAGCTTCGGATCCTGATTCTTATACATGCGCACCATCTTGATCGAAACGGAACGCACATCCAGCAGGAAGCATTTCGGCAGGAGCTGATCCACCTTATCGTATTGGCGGAGCTGGAAATAGAGCTGCATCTTCATGGAGTTGACCTGTTTCGGCAGCATCCAGTTCCAGCGGTAATAGGGCTCGTAAAGCGCGGTTGCCCGCAGGGACTCGTGCAACACTTCGTCCTGCATCGTCTCGAGCTTGGTCTGCATCATCTTCATATTGCCGGAGGGACGCTGCTGAAACAGCTGCACCTGGCGGTTCAACCGGGCCTGGCCGGCGACCATGACCTCCTGGAGCTTCTGCTGAACCTGGTTGATCTTGCGGCGGAGAAGCAGCATGGAAACGGTATTGCCCAGCAAAAAAACGAGCAGCCCGCAGGTGACTCCCCACGCCGGGGAAAGGTCGATCCAGGTGTAGGCTCCCACCGCCATGCCGATGACGGCTGCAATCAGAATACTTAACACGCGACAGCCCCTCCGTTATTTTTTCTTGCGCTGCTTGGCGCGCTGCTGCTTGGCCAGCTTGGCCAGCCGTTTTTTCTTGTCCTGCTCCTTTTTGGTGACGGGAGCGGGAGCGTTGAAGAAGCTGCCGATTCCGGCGCCCGGCATTGAGGGACCGTCGGGGAGACTCCCGCCCGCCATCAACCGCCCGAGCGGGCCGGACTGCTTCATCATCTTGCGCATGCTTTCAAACTGCTTGACCAGCGAGCTCACCGTCTCCACCGGAACGCCCGCGCCTTTGGCGATGCGCTTTTTTCGGGAGAAATCCATCACATCGGGATTGGCGCGTTCGCGCTTGGTCATGGAGAGCACGACCGCCTCCATCCGCGAAAAGTGTTTCGGATCGATTTCGCTCATGACGCCGGCCAACTGACGGCCGCCGGGGAGGAATTTCAGGATGCTTTCCATCCCGCCCAACTTCCGGATCTGGCGGAGCTGGGTGAGAAAATCGTCATAGTCGAACTTGTTGGCGCGAAGTTTCTCCTGAAGCTTCTTCGCCTCCGCCTCATCGATTTCGGCGGCGGCTTTTTCCACCAGGGAGACCACGTCGCCCATGCCGAGGATACGGCCGGCCATGCGGTCGGGGTGGAACACTTCGAGCGCGTCGAGCTTTTCCCCCATACCGATGAATTTGACCGGGCACCCGGTCACTTTGCGGATGGAGAGCGCCGCGCCGCCGCGAGCGTCTCCGTCGAGCTTGGTAAGAATGAAACCGGTGAGGTTCAAGGCGTTATGAAAATGCTGCGCCACCGAAACCGCCTCCTGGCCGAGCGCTGCGTCGGCCACCAGAAGCATTTCGTCGGGGTGGACCGCCTGGCGGATGCGGATCAGCTCCTGCACCATGGTGTCGTCGATCTGCAGCCGGCCCGCGGTGTCGATGATGATCGCGTCGGTGTTGGAGTTGCGCGCCTGTTCCACCGCGTTGAGGGCGATGGCCGCCACGTTGACGCTGGTGCGTTCCACATGGACCGGCACCCCGATTTCGCGGCCGATGATCTCGAGCTGGTCGATCGCTGCGGGGCGGTAGACGTCGCCGGCGACGAGCTGTACTTTTTTGCCGTCGCGCTTCAGTTTGAGCGCAAGCTTGCCGGCCGTGGTGGTTGTGCCGCTGCCGTGGAGGCCGATCAGCATGATGATCGTGGGTTTCGAGCCGAAATTGAGCTCTTCCGCGCCGCCGCCGAGAAGTTCGACGAGCTTGTCGTTGACGATCTTGATGACCTGCTGGCCGGGGGTGACGCTTTTGATCACCTCCTGGCCGACGCATTCGGCCTTGACGCCCTCGATAAACTCGCCGACGATCTTTACGTTGACGTCGGCATCCAGCAGAGCGAGGCGGATTTCGCGCATGGCGTCGGCGATATTCGCTTCTGTTAAAGTGCTCTGCCCTCGAAGTTTACGAAAAACATCGTGAAGCTTGTCGCTGAGGTTTTCGAACATGGATGAATCCTTTATTTCTTTTTATCATAATCATCATAACATTATAATATATCTTTCGTCCCGCTCAACGTCAAGGCGCGAGTCAATGGCAAAACTACTTTTTTTTGCCATACTGCAGGGATCGGACGGGTTCTCAGCACTCGAGGCGGGTATCGAACTCGGCATCCCCGGAGGAACGGCGCGTCACCTTGAGCTCTTCGACCCGGCGGTCGGTGGCTTCGATGACTTCGATATGGAGATTTTTATAGTCGAGCGTTTCGCCCGCGGCGGGAATGTGCTCAAAGCGCTCCATCAGCCAGCCGTTCACCGAGTTGGCTTCGATCTCTTCGTCGTTCATGTCGAACGTCTCGAAAAATTTATCGGGATGCGCGCCGCCGAGCACTTTGTAGACGCCGGGGGAGATTTCTTCGATCTCGTGCACGATCTGGTCGTGTTCGTCCCAGATTTCGCCGATCAGTTCTTCGATGATGTCTTCGAGCGTCACGAGCCCCATGATGCCGCCGTATTCGTCCACGATGAACGCCATGTGGGAGTGCTTCTGCTGAAGCATCCGCATCAGTTTTGAAATCTTGGTGCCGGGCGGAATGCAGAGAATCGGCGAAATGATTCCGGCCAGCGGCTCTTTGCCGTTGACCACCCGGTTGTAAAAATCTTTCTGGTTGATGACGCCGTTGATGTTGTCGATGCTCTGCCGGTAGACGGGCAGACGCGAATACCCCGAGCTGTTGAAAAGCGCCATGATCTCGGCCGCCGGGGTGCCCTCTTCGACCGCCTCGATGTCGATGCGGGGGGTGCATACGTCGATCGCGTCGAGGTCGTCGAATTCGATGGCGCTGCGGATGAGTTCGCCCGCCTCTTCGTCGATACCGCCCTCTTCTTCGGCCTCGCGGACCATGGTGAGAATCTCTTCTTCGGTGATTCCGTTCTCATCGCCCCGGATTTTGAAAATTCGCCTGAGCAGCTTTTTCCAGAGGGCGAACAGCCAGGTGACCGGCAGCAGGAGCACGCAGAGAAAATGGATCAGCGGCGCGGCGAACATGGCGAATTTCTCCGGCATATCCTTGGCGATGCTCTTGTGGGTGATTTCACCGAAAATCAGCACGACCACCGTGATCACCACCGTCGAGATGGCCGCGCCCACGGCGCCGAAGTGACGGACGAAAAGAACCGTCGCAAGCGAAGCCGCGCTGATATTGACGATGTTGTTGCCCACCAGGATGGTGGAAAGCAGCCGGTCGTACCGGTCGGAGAGGGAAATCACCGTCGCCGCCCGTTTGTTCCCTTTGGCGGCCAGGTTCTTCATCCGGATTCCGTTGAACGCCGAGAAGGCGGTTTCCGTGGCGGAAAAGTAAGCGGAGAGCAGAATCAGGACCACCAGGGCCAGAATCGTGTACAGGTCTCCTGTCATGAATGAGCCTTTCATTATTTATAGCATTCCCTTAATGTATCATGGAAAGGCAAAAAATACAATGAGGCGAAAGTACCCTCACTCGATTGAATAATAACAGATTCTTAACTATTCCGGTTGCCAAATCTCAAAAAAGGGTGTATGTTATAAACGTTGGGGGATCGATTGAAGTTGTTTTAAATGAAAGAACCGGGAGAGAAGGAATGGTTAACGAGTTGCTTGCCGCTGAGGATTTTGGGGGCAGGATGTTCAAATTCACCGTGACCGCGCAACCGGGCAGCGTGGTGGCGCTGGCGGGCTCTTTCAACGACTGGGATCCCCTTCAGGCGCCGATGGCCGACGACGAAGGCAACGGGCTCTACAGTTGCACGGTGACGCTCGACGCCGGTTCATACGAATACAAGTTCGTGGTTGACGAAGAGTGGATTCTGGATGAAGAAAATCCCAATTTCGCCTCCAACGATTTCGGCACTTTGAACAGTGTCCTGACGGTAAAATAACCGTAAATCCCTTTGACGGAGTCAATTGGATCATGTGGAAGTATTACGCGCTTCTCTCCGCATTCTTTGCCGCGCTGACGGCGATTCTCGCCAAAAAGGGGGTCGTCGGGATTGACTCCAACCTTGCGACCGCCATCCGCACCACGGTGATTTTACTTTTGGCCTGGGGGATCGTGCTGGCGACGGGGGTGTCGGAGAAGATCCGTGAAATTTCCCGTTCTTCGCTTATTTTTCTGATTCTTTCCGGTTTGGCGACGGGTCTTTCGTGGCTTTTCTATTTCAAGGCGCTCCAGCAGGGGCCTGCCTCCAAGGTTGCTCCCATTGACAAGCTGAGTGTGGCTCTGACGATTTTTCTCGGCATTCTGCTTCTCGGCGAACCGGCCGACTGGAAGGTGATTGTCGGCGGGGGGCTCGTCGCCCTCGGCGCGGTGGTCGTGATGCTGTAAAAGCGGGGAGGCGGAGCCTTTTTTGCCTTCGGCACAAAAATGAAGCCGCCATGCTTCGCGTCATACCGCGCAGCGGTGCTTCCTATCTCCGATGCTTCATGTGCCGGAGGCACGCTTCATTCTTCTCCCCGCCTTGCGATGAAGCATTGCCTCCGGCAATAGGAAGCACCGCTGACGCGGTATGAAGCGCGCTTCGCGCATGTTGGGACCCACGACATTGGCCTTAAGAATCGTGGGAGCCTGACAGGGGTCGGGGTCTGTTTGACCTGGCGGTCAAAGCAGACCGTCGCGCGCCTGGTGGCGGAAAATTTTTACAAATTTTCCTTTTTCAGCGTCACCGGCGCGCGAGAGGAACTTGAGGCTTCGCCTCAAACTCCACTCAAGGGCTCTGCGCCCTTGAGAATCCGCACCAGGGCCGAAAGGCCCTGGACCCGGTCGGCTCCGCCTCCCCACTTTCCCCTTAAAAACCCCTTCCTCCATTTGAATT
>JAVBSA010000297.1:0-5176 GCA_031556915.1 Victivallis sp. | reverse complement strand
CTTTATTGGCGCCGGTCTGCGTAACAGCGGTGTCCGACAGCACGGAAAAGGCGGAGGCCGATTTGATTGTCCTGCCGAGGATGAATAAAGATGCATCGGCACTCTTGATGAAGATGTTGCTTCTACCGCCGAAAAGCGACGTCATTTCAGCCGTCCAGTTCGGATCCGCGACCCACAGCATACCGTAGACGCCGAAATAGGCGTAATCGCCCTTTTTCCACAGGGCGGATGGGCACTGCACAGTCTTGAATGTGGTGTACCGCAGACAGGCGGCGGAGGAGCCGGGAGCAACCTCCTCGGTGTTGGGAAAACCTTCGGAGAGAAGCTCCGTATAATAAGCCGTCCCGCCGTAAAACATGGTCCTCATGGTTTTGATGGCGAAATACCCGTTGTAGTCTTCGCCGTACTGAGCTTGCGCCAGAAACGCCTGCTTCAGGTTGTTGACGCATGAAATGGAGCGCGATTTCTCCCGCGCTTTATTCAACGCGGGCAGCAGCATTGAGGCGAGAATGGCGATGATGGCGATTACAACCAGAAGCTCGATCAAGGTAAAGGCTTTTCGTGTCATTGGAAGGAACTCTCCATCTTGTTTCGGAACCGGAGGCAAAACGCCCCCGCCCCTTTGGTTTCAGGGAAAATTGAATTGGAATTTTTACCAGTCTTCCTGCTACTTCTTCTTGGGCAGGATCAACTCCGGTTTGACCAGGACGTCCTGGTAACTCGCCTCGGGGTTCTCCAGCCGCCACAGGAGGCCGTCCGCCGCGCGCATTGCGATTTCGGCGATATGTAAATCCACCGCGGGAAGGGGCGGATGAAGTTCTTTCAGGAGATAAGTGTTGTCGCAGGAGATCACTTCGAGCTCCTTCGGTTTGCGCTGCAGCCCGGCGAAATTGAGCGTATGGCACACTTTGTAGGCGACCTGGTCGTTGAAGGCGAAGATTCCGGCCCGGCGGTCGAAACGCTCCAGCGCTTCGCAGAGCGCGGCGGGGAACGCCTGCGGATCGTCGAGATCGTTGCTGTAAGAGAGTTCCGTGAATTCCACGTTGGCCTCGCACAGTTGTTTCCGGACGCTTTCCAGCCTGGGGTGGCTCTCCGGGCGATAAGCCATGCGGGTCTCCCGGACCAGGAGCGCTTTTTTGAATCCCTGGCCGATCAGATAATTTGCGGCGATTTTTCCGGCCAGTGTTTCGTTGGGCTTGAAGCTGTCCCAGGGACCGAGGTCGATCTCCTCGTGCATGATGGCCACCTGCGGAATTCCTTCCAGAATCGAGGCGAACCAGGGGCGGAAGCAGTAGTGATAGATCACCCCGGAGAACCCTTCGATCCGCGCCGGATTGTCATAAAGCTCTTCGCAGGCGCAGGTTTCAAAGGTCACCTTCAGCTCCGAAAGGCGTTTCATCACGCTGTTCATGATCTGCTGCGCCACCGGATCGCCGTCGTTGGCAGCCTCATACAGCACCATGATCCTGCCGGCGCTCCCATTGGCGGCCTGGCGCTTGCGGTAGCTCCGCGCTTTGAAATCGGTCTTCTCGGCGATTTTCTGCACCTGATCGCGCAACTCCTGCGAAATCAGCGGGGAATTCCGCAACGCAAGCGAAACCGACTGCGCGGTGATTCCGAGCATCTCGGCGATATCGGTCATATTCCTGGGCTTGTCTTTGGTCACATTCATTCCTGCATTCCTTTTCCTGCTTCTATTATACCTCAAAGGATATGAAATGTCAAGAGTGAATTTAAATATTTTAAAACTATTTGCAAATTGTTTTTAAAATTAATGATTGCGGTACATGGAATATCGGTTCCCGATAGGAGGCGTATTATCGCGTGCAAAAAACGAAGGTGCAAGACTCCGCCTTCAGGGGGTCAGCAAAGCGCGTTCGGTCAGCGCGGCGACGAATTTTCGTGTGTCGGCTTCCGCCTGTTCCCGGGAGACTCCTTCGAAAAAAGAGATCAGTTGCCGGGCGGCTTCGGCGATTCCGGCGCCCTTTTCGAAGGCTTTCCACAAGATCACGCCGGCCGCATTCAACTCCATGACTTGACGGGAATCGGGATTGAACACGATTCCGGTACCGTCGGCGTTTTCGCGCATGACGACATAAGGGGCGAGTTTCATAAGTACTCCTTCAGCGTTTCTTTGAGGTCGCCGTCCGGCCGGGCGAACAGGGCGGACGGGGCGAACTGTTTGAGCAGCGCCTCCACGCCGTCCCGGATTGTCTTCAGGATTGCGGCGCGCTCCTCTGCCGGCAGGAGGTCGAGCAGCAGCCGCAATTGACTGAAGCACGAACTGTAAAGCTGAGCGAAGAAATCCGCATGGGAGACCGGTCGGATTTCCTCGGTTGAATCCCCCCGGGCCAGCGCCAGCACCCCGGCGAGCGGAATTCTCCGGCGTACCGGATATTCGAGCCCGGCCGGGGAAATCAGGCAGCGACTCCACGTGGGCAGCGGCAGGACGGACAACCCCTCTTTGCCGTACTGAAGCAGCAGCAGATCGTCGGCCGGAGCCTCGTTGCCGCACTCGTGCCAGCGCCGGACCGTGGTACTTTTACCGACACCGCTTTCTCCGCACAGCATGATTCCGCCTCGGGGGGTGACGAGGATTGCTCCATGAACCGGCAATACCTTCGCCCCCCGCATCATCGCGGAAAGGAGGGCGAAAAAGAATGATCGCCGCCAGTTCCACACACAATAATGCTCCCGGTAAACCGACCGTTTCCTGAGAATCGTCAGCAGGAATGTTCCTGTCTCGCGGTTCAGATGAACGGTATTTTCCGGGGAACCGGTGAGCGGCAGGCAGGATTTCGACCGCTCCTGCGACGCGGTCGCCTCCAGATTGGGCATTGCTTCGGGAGCGGCATCCTGCGGATCCACACGCAACAACCGGGCGAGCCCCTCGAGTTCGAGCGGCCCCGCCGCGGAGGAGCGCAGAATGATCCGGGAACCATCCTGCAGGGGAATGATGATATCACTGCTTATCCCCACGGGTCGTACTCGTCTTCCGGCGGAGTCAGCGGGGTGGGATCTCCTTCTTCTCCTATCGCGAACAAGAGTTTTGTATCGAGCTCCTCGATGGTTGGTGTTTCGTACTGGATTTTCTTTTCTTCCGGCATATATTTTGCTCCTTTCTGTTTTTTATGTCAGGGCTGAGAAGACGAGTTTCCGGTTGGAGTTTTCGTCTTCCAGGGCGAGTTGATAATCGGCGCTGCACCAGGCGGAGAGGGCGGAGTTCCAGGACGCGTTCTGACCGCCCAGGTCCACCGCACCGAGGAGATCCCACCCGGTGAATGCCGTGGCGCTGCCCGACATCACGTCCCACGCATTTCCATCCCAGCCGGTGAGGTCGAAAGCGAGCGAGTCGCCGGTGAAATCGTTGTTGATCAAACCGGTAAGGGAACTGCCCGCGACAAAATCCCAGGCGGAGACGTCTGAAAGGTTGAGGACGGAATTGGTGAATTCAACCGCGGAAGCGCCCTGGAAGCCGATTGTCTGGAACGCTTTGAGTTCGGCGTCGAAGGTTCCGGTGAAACCGGCGAATTTCAGCTCGCGGGATCCGGTGATGTAGGTGGTATACTCCCGCACTCCATTCACCGTCATGGCATAGCCTTTTCCGCCCGCGGCGGAGAGGATGCCGGAGAATTCGAGATTTTCCCCCAGGCCCGAGATCGTGACGGAGACGTCGCCATCGACCCACCCTTCGCCGTAAGAGCCCGCGTTGACGTGGTCGTTGAACACGATCCTGTCGCCGCCGCCGGCGTCGATGGTGATGGCGATGTTCCCGGTGACCGTGGTTCGGTGCGAATAATCAATGCGCGTACAGAGGTTTCCGCCATAGACGCGGTCGTTGAAGGTTCCGCCGGTAATCGTCAGATTGATGTTGCCGGTGAGGCTGGCGTCTCCGGTGAAACTCCCGGCCGCGTAATAGATTCCACCGGCGACCGCCTGGCTGAAAGTTCCGCCGGAAATCGTCATATGGACATTGCCGATACGCTCGGAATGGCCGGTCCGCACGATGTCGGCGGCGTTGACGGTGTTCTGGAAGACTCCCCCCCGGATGGAGAGGAAGAGATCGCCCGAGTGGTCGTCCCAATCCTTCGCGCCGGAGTCGGTGATGAATCCGCCGACCAGCGCCCTGGTGAAGGTGCCCGCTTCGATCTCGCCCGCACTGCCGTCGAGGGTGGTCATCGCGGTGTAAGTGCCGCCGGTGTTGACGATTATCAACGGATTCTTCGCTTTGGCGTCGGCGAAGTTGTTGAAGGCGTTCACCCCCCACAGGTGGCCGTCGCAATTGCCGTCGCTGTAATTGCTGTTGACATAGACGATCGGAATGTTGACGGTGTTGATATAGAGGTCGTTGTCGAGAACCGTGAAATAGAGGTCGTTCCAGGAGTCGCCCAGCAGCAGCCGGTAATCCGTCTCGGTCATTGTGCCGCCGCCGGTGTAATCCATCAGCTTGTATTCGCCGCCGGTGTAACCGAGGATGTCGACCGTGATGCTGCCGGTGCCGACGATGGAAGCGAACGCGAGCGTCGAGGTGAAATCCATCGTGAACGCGCCCCCATTTGTGAGCGTGCCGAGGCTGAGCATGCCGTTGGCGGTAACCGTGATCGCGCTGTCGGAATTCCGGAGGTGATCGGCGGTCAGTTTGCCCGAAATGACCAGTTCGTTCCCGGCGGCGTGAGTAATCTGCCGGATGTGATCCATGCTGACATTGCCGCCGATGGTGAAGGCCTGGCCGTTGATGTACAAACCCGTCTCGCCGACGGGCGGATGGACTCCGAAAACCGTCACGCCGCCGGGAACATCGGTATCGATGGTGATCGCCGCTTTCGGTGTGAGTTCGAGGTCCGTCAGCAGGTCGAGATTGCAATCCGACAGTACCATGACGTTTACGGCCGCTCCGGCTCGGGCGGCGGCCGTGAGCGCGTCGCGCATGTCGGAGAAGGCGTTGAAACCGAAATATTTGCCGGATTCGAGCGTGCTGCCTTCCGTCCACGAGGCGTCGACGTAGAGCGTTTGCGTCGTGGCGACCTGCGTCCCGTCGAGATAGAGAAGGTCATACGCCGCCGGGTCGGCGACGATGAGGAATCCCTCGGTTTTAGCCCGAAGCGCATCATCCATCGCCACATCCGCAAGGGTGACGCGCGTGACGGCTTTGGTCGTCGACGCGTTGTAGTTGAGC
>JAVBSA010000106.1:0-2791 GCA_031556915.1 Victivallis sp. | reverse complement strand
TTCCTTGATGGCCCTGTAAGCGCGTCGCTGGAGTTCCATATATTCTTCAGCCGGGAAGTTGGCGAAAACGGTGAGGTCCGGCTCGTTCCAGATTTCGAAATAGCGGATCTTACCGCGGTAATGGCCGGCGAGCAACCGCGCATAAGCCGCGAATTTGTCATAATCGGGGCGCAGGCGGTTTTTGACGGCCGGATTCTTCGGCTTGGCTTCGGCGGCGACGGCCCAGGCAACTTCGTAGTCGATGATCGGCGCCATTTCGACACCCTGGGCGGCGAAGGCGTCAGTGATAGAATCATAAAGTCCGAAGTCGCGGTCGCCGGGGCCGTTCGGTTGAATTTTGCCCCAGGCGAAGTCGCTGCGGAGGATCTTGACGCCGCAGAGTCCGGCGGCGAGCGCTTCACGGCGGATGTCGTTGCGGCTGCCGCGCTCGGGGTGACTGCATATGCCGAACAGGAAGGGGGCGCCGGGCTCCCTGGCCGGCCCCGCCGGATTCATCCGGGCGAAGCGGAAGGAGCCTGCGAGAGGATCATTTCCCGCCGCAAGCTTATATTCCACCTGATAGCAGCCGGAGAGAACCGGCGGGGAAACCAGCGGAAATTCGGCGGATCCATTTGCCGGAACGGTGATCTTGACCGGAACCTTCCGGCTTTTGCCGTAAGCATCGCAAATGGCCGCTTCGCCTGTGATTTCCGCCGGTTCTTTGCCGGCGTTGCGGAGGAGAAGCGTCACCTTTTCCTCCGGTGCAAGAAGGAGGTTGAGTTCATTGCCCGCTTTCGGCGTTACCGTGACGGGCGCCGCTGCAAGCGTCAGCGGGAGAAGCAAAAGAAGAAGCCGTTTCATGATTTAGGGAACTTTCGCGATATTGGATGAGATGAAATTGGTGAACTTCATATCGCAGGTGCGCAACTCGGTGATTCCTTGCGAAGCGACGTGCCCGTCGGCGTAGCCCGCCGAAGCGCGTTCGGAATGAGCCAGATGGATCCCGTTGGGCGAACTGGTGCTTGAAGAGGCGGTCGGGCTCCAGTTCCAGAAGCTTTTCCCCTGGTTGGTGCCGCTGTAAACCATGGAGTCCGCGATGAGGATGAGCCGGGTCGGCTGGCGCATTTTCTTGGTGAAATAGAAGTGGTTGTTGCCGTTGACGTCGGCAAAACTGCCGAAAGTCGTCGCCAGCGTGGCGTAGTTGGTATCCGAGAGGCTCCGGTACATGCCGTAGACGCAGAGGGTGTTGTTGGCATTCTGCAGATTCTGTGTCGGGCAGCTCAGGGTTTTCCGGGAAATGTATCCGGTACCGGGCGCGGTGATATGCCCCGCCAACAGTTCCGTCCAGGGTTTGTAACCGGTTGAGTTGCTGCTGTCGATGGCGGTATAAGCAAAGCAGCTGTTGTAGTCGTCGGCGTAGAAGATGTTTCCTTTCATCACCTGGCCGACATTGTTGAGGCAGTTGCTCCCCTTGGCTTTCTCACGCGCCTGGTTGAGCGCCGGAAGCAGCATCGAAGCGAGGATGGCGATGATGGCAATCACCACCAGAAGCTCGATCAGTGTGAAAAGGTGCAGTTTTTTCATCGTTATCAAGTCCTTATGCTATATGGATTCACGGAGTACAAGTCTGGGTTCGATTTCGATTTGATAGGGTTGGCTTTCGCCGGGTGAAAACATGTCGTCGAGGATCTGGGCGGAATATTCGCCGAACTTGTCCGGCTCGATTTCGATGCAGGTGAGCGGCGGGTAGAAATATGGGGCGAGATTCGCTTCCCCGCCGAAAGAGAGCACCGCCATCTGCCGGGGGACTTCGAATCCGTGTTCCCGGCAGACCCGCAGCGTGACCATGCCGCCGGTCATCGAGGCGGCGAAGATCGCGGTGAAGTCCGGTTTTCCGCCGCCGAAAAGGCGGGTTAACGTGCGGTAGCACTGATCCTCGGGATTTTCGAAGGAGTGCAAGCCGGTCGCCAGCAGCAGTTCATCGCCGTAAGGAATCCCGAGCCGCCTGGCGGCGGAGGTGAAGCCGCGATAGCGTTCCGCCATAGTGGATTCGTCGGGCTGGTCTTTGAGGAAGAGGATGCGGCGGTGCCCGCGCTCGAAAAGCGTTTCCGCCGCCATTTCCCCCACCCGGAAGTCGTTGACGCAGACGTTGTTGATCTGGGAGTGACGCAAGTGCTGCAGAAGCACCACGACCGGGCGCGCCGGTTTCAGCAGCGCTCTGGTCAGGCTGTCGCCGATGAATTCGGCGGTAGGGAGAAAAATCATGCCGTCCGACTCGCCCATGATCCGGGTGAAATCGATCTCGTTCGGATTCCGGTAGCAGTGCTGGTTGAATTTCCAGTTGCGCGCCTGGCCCGCGTTGTAGACGCTCTGGACCATGGAATCGAGTTCGCGCGAGGGAAAATCCGGTCGTATCATGCTGATCCGCCCCGAAATCCGTTCGAACCGTTCCGCGATATGATAACGCTGTTTGCCCAGCGCGCGAACAATGACGCCCTCATCCGCCAGAACTTTCAACGCCCGGATGGTGGTTCCGTGCGAAATCTCCAGCTGTTTCATCAGGTCGCTGGCCACCGGCAGGTTTTCACCCGGCTCCAGCACGTTGGCCAGCGCCCGGATCCGCGCCGTCGCCTGAAAGTGTTTCGTTTCGTGAAGTACCCGCGGCATGCTCTCTCCCGTATTTTAGTCCGACTAAGATTTTGTTCAAAAAAAGTCAGATTATGAATTGCCGGAACAAAACTTAATCGGACTAAGTATATTATGGATCGAAAAACGTTCTTTGTCAATAGCGAAACATAAAATAACAATAAAA
>JAVBSA010000165.1:0-4430 GCA_031556915.1 Victivallis sp. | reverse complement strand
GTTTTTTATAGTCTTCTTGTTTACAAGCTATACTAAAAAAAGAATCTAACGCCAAAAAAAGGGGCCGGCAAAACGCAAAAGCGGTCAAAATAGTTTTGCAATTTGCTCGACAGAGTCAATATACACCGGCCGGCGTGATTTTTCAATCCCGCGCGGGAAACCGGCAAGTGGTTTTCAGAAATTGCGCGGCCAATTCCGGCCAGCGGGAGGCGTCCGGATATTTTTCCGCAAGCCCGATTCCATGGTTGCCGGTCGGGAAAACATGAAGTTCCGCTTTTACCTTATTCCGCCAGCACGCTTCGGCAAATTCAATGGAATTCCGCACCGGAACGCCCCCGTCCTCGGCGGTGTGCCAGAGAAAGGCGGGCGGAGTATTGCCTGTCACCCGTGTTTCCAGGCAGAGCGGAATGCCTTCGGCATCCAGTTGATCCCCCAGAAGATTATGACCGCTGCCGCGGTGCCCCCATTTTTCCAGGATATTGATGACGGGATAGCAGGGAATGATGGCGTCGGGCCGTTGCGAAAAGGAATCGACGGCGTCCCCCGCGTTCGCATTCACCTCTTCAAAAAGCGTGCCCGCCGAAGCCGTCAGGTGGCCGCCCGCCGAAAAGCCGAGCACCGCGATCTTATCCGGCGCAATCTTCATCGCTTCCGCCCGGCTGCGAATGAGCCGGATCGCGCGGAACACATCCTGCTGCGGCGCGGGGTAACGGTTCGGGGCGACCCGGTACTGAAGCACGAAAGCGTGAAACCCGAGCGCGTTGAATTTACGCGCCACCGGTTCTCCCTCATGCTTCGCCCGCCCGCCGTAACCGCCGCCGGGACAGACGATCACAACTCCGAGCGGAGTTGCCGTCTCCAGCAGATAGGGTTCGACATAAGGGGCAAATCCCTTGGCGTCGACATTCACGCCTTCCGGCCAGAGCGGAATTTTTTCCGCCGCGACGGCGGAAAAAGCGAGAAGTGCGCAAGCGGCGGTCACAAGATGGGCTTTCGTCATTTCAACCTCTTATATTACGGGGAATTTGCATGTGGTTTTCAGGAACTCGGCGGCCAGTTCCGGCCAGCGTTTCGCATCCGGAAAGGTCTCGGCCAAACCGATTCCATGATGCCCCTCCGGGAACACGTGGAGCTCGGCCGGCACCTTGTTCGCCCAGCAAGCCTCGGCGAAACGGAGCGAGTTGGCTACGGGAACCGCCTGGTCGGTGGCGGTGTGCCAGAGGAACACGGGCGGAGTCTCCGATGTCACCCGCGTTTCCAAACTGTATTTGCCGCCGGTCTGTTCGAGTTTTTCGGCAAGCAGGTTGTTGCCGCTGCCGCGATGCCCCCACTCTTCGGAGAAATTGATCACGGCATAGCAGGGCACGATCGCATCCGGGCGCGCCGAAACCGCGTCCGCCGCGTCTCCCGCCGAGGCGTCGACTTCGTTCCAGAGCGTACCCGAGGAAGCGGTCAGGTGGCCGCCCGCCGAAAAGCCGAGCACCGCGATCTTATCGGGAGCCACGCCCCATTCCGCCGCCCGGCTCCGGACCAGCTTCACCGCGCGGAACACATCCTGCTGCGGCGCGGGGAAACGGTTCGGGGCGACCCGGTATTGCAGCACGAAGGCATGGAACCCGAGTTCATTGAATTTGCGCGCGATCGGCTCGCCTTCGTGCGGAGCCCGGCAGCTGTAACCGCCGCCGGGGCAGACGATCACCGCCCCGACCGGCGAGGCCGGTTTTGTCAATAGATAGGGTTCGAGATGAGGAACAAAACCGTCGACGCCGACGTTTTTTCCCTCCGGCCAAAGTTGAATTTTTTCCATGAAATCACCTGTAATTGATATGTTGTTTGCCTGAATGCAATTGGTCGACGCGCCCGTCGGGACGGTGGAATTCCCCCGTCACCCCTTCCGGCAGCGCAATGAAAGCGGAAGACGCGTCCGCTTCGATCTCGATGACGCCGCCTGCCGGGTGCGGCAGGATCCCCTTCGCTTTGCGCCCCGGCAAAAGCTGCGGTGCGATGACCACTTCCCGGTATCCGTACCCTTTGGGGCGCACCCCGAGGGTCGTGGCGTAAAAGTGATAGAGCGCATGGGCGCTCCAGGCGTGACAATCCGAGCGGCTCGGTTCGGGGCGTTCCAGCAGCGTGGCGAGATCCAGGTCGAGCATCTCCCGGAACACATCGAGCCGTTGATCGAACAGATCGGCCCTGCCGAGTTTATGATACGCCTCAAACAGATAGAAGGTGAAGTAAACCGTTGCGCGGGTGAGATTTTCATCCCGGCAGAGGGCTTCGCCGCAGCGATCTTCCATCTCCTCCGGCAGCGTTCCGGCCAGCAGCATCAGGATCTGTGCGTGTTCGGAAAAGGTTTTCTTTTCCCGCGTGTCGGCGAAGAGATTTTTTTCCGTGCAATAAAAAGCTTCGATGACGCGATGCGTCAGTTCCGCCGCGCGGTTGCGATAGTAGCTTTCCAGCGCCCGGTCTCCGGTCAATTGACAGAGATTGGCAAGAGAACTCAACCCATACACCCAGAGGGCGTTGACGATTCCGGAGACGCCGAATTCCCCTTCCGGCGGAACGCCCCAGGGCCACTCGGTCCAGTCCACGAAGTTCCAGGTGCGGTCGATTTGCACCAGGCCGTCGGCGTTGCGGCAAGCTTCATAGGCGTCGGCGACTCCGCGCGCCACCGGCAGGAGCTCGGCGACCAGCGGGCCGCCGCGATAGCGGGCGTAATCTTCCAGCATCCCGATAAAGAAAGGCGAGAAGGTCGGGATCACCTGGCTGGTGCCCGACGGATAACGCGACTGGAGAAGGCCGGACTTGATCCGGCTCGCCGCAAACATGCGCAACGCCTTCTCCACCAACCGGTCATCCCTGCTGACGACCAAGGTCAGCAGCGCCTGGATCCGGGTGTCGCCGAGATACATCAGCTGTTCGTAAAAGGGACAGTCCATAAAGGTGTCGTGGGAACACATTTCAAGCGTCCGGCGGCTCAATTCCGCGATGCGGTTCAGATCCCGGCGACCGCTTTCAAAGGAGGCTTCGAAGGCGACAGGATAGCGGGATTCGTTCAGATAGAGATCCTTGAGATGCAATTCCTCGTTTGCCGTCTCGATTTCAAGCGAGAGGAAGCGCCCGGCGCGATAGTGGGCGGTATAGAACTCCATATCGCTTCTGCCGTCCGGCATAAAATAGTCGTAAGTGCCGAAGAAACAGAGATTTTCCCATTCTCTGCGATTGCCCTTCCCGCTCCATTCCTCATCGAGCCAAAGCGCTTCCGCCCAGCCGAGCGAAATCGTCGCGCCGCGGCCGCCGGAGACGGTGACCCGCGGGAGCGCGCAGTAATAATCATCCAGCTCCAGCAGCAGCTTCACTTTGGTTCCGGCGGGAACGCGGAAGGTTCCCCATTTGAGCGAATGTTCCGCATCCGCCAGCTTCTCGGCCCGGTTGTCGGCGGGGGAAAAACGGCACCCATGGTCGGGCCCGAAATAACGGAGCGTATAATCGCCGACCAAGGTGTCGAGCATGGCCGGGAGCGTCGCCGGGTAAAAGAGCGGCTGGGGACGCGCCTCGTTGGAGAGCCGGGCATCGCGGCCGGGATACAATTCCGTGACCGCCTCCCACTCGTCCCCTGCCCCGGATTCGATCCCGGCAGGGTAAGCGGCGGCGTCGAAGGCGAGCGACATCCCGACGCCGAACGCCGGCCCCCAGACAGGCCGCCAGGAATGGCCCGGAACCGGAACCGCCCGCCAGTTTTCCCGGTTGGAGTCGAGCATTTTGCCGGCCTCCCCTTCGGCGGCGAAGAAAAACCCGTGGCGGAATTCCATGCGCGAAAAGGGTCCGCGCCCGGCGAAACTCGAGACCAGCGCGACAAAGGTGTGCTCCCCCGGTTCGAGAACGCATTCGAACTGTTCCAGGAAGGTGTGGTTCACATCCCCCTGTTCCGGCCCCGTCGCCGCCAATTTTCCGTCGAGATAAAGGCGGTAAACGGCATCGGCCGAGACTCCGATGCGGAGCACGGTCTTATTTGCCAGCGTAAAACGATTGCGGTAAGCAACGGTACGCGGTTCCTGTTCATTGCCCGGCAGCGCAATCCATTGCGCCAGCATAACGCCCCGGTCATACCAATTCTTCCATTCGCGGCAGGCGAACGGGAATTGATCCGTTTCGATCCTCTTCAACATAACAAATCCTTTGACTATTTTCAATCTTATAAAAATAGTTTCAGATTTTTTTTATTCAACCCTGACGAGAGATATTTCCTGAAAACTCAGTTGTAAACTGGCAAAAATGATGAAACATGGTATGTTAAGGATAAGTTTTTCAATTTTTTGGAGTAAACGATACAGATATGAACCGCAAACGATTCCTTTTTTTATTCCGACAATGAGGCCGCCTTCCCAGAATTGCCTGTCAGTCACCTCAATTTACGAAAAGAAAGTTTT
>JAVBSA010000403.1:0-3840 GCA_031556915.1 Victivallis sp. | reverse complement strand
ACGCGTGGCTGCTGCCAAGCCGGAAGAACTCGACAAACTCCTTCCGCACCTCTGGAAGCCGCAAGAAAAATAATCCCTATCTTCCTGCAAGCAAATAGCGCCAGCGCTGCCGCTCAACATGTAGCTCACTGGGCGCTTACGGGGCTCCAGCGGCGATGGTACTGTACAATTGACTTGGGGCGTGTTCGCTGGCGTCGGGGCGGTTGCTTGCACCGGTCTTGCGCGTTGATGCGCCCTCTGCGGTTCCTCGACATACCCTGCGGGTATGCCTCCGGTACCGAGAGAGCACCTCAACACACAATACCGGCACAATCAAGCCACCCCAACACCAGCGAACACGCCGGGAGAGTAGCACGGTGCCGGAAATTTTTTTACCGGGTAAAGCATTTCGCACATGCTTTACCCGGTTTTTTTTTGCCCGGAAACGCTGACGCGCCGGCAAGGCCCCACGGCGGGCGGACGTTGATGTCGGACATGTCGGACATGGCGGACGTGTCGGACAAAGCGCTTGGAGCCCCGCTCCAAGGCGGGTTTGCGCTGACGCGCCGGCAAGGGCCCCATGGCGGGCGGACGCCGGACACGGACAAGCCACGGACTTTCACGGACGCTCCACGGTCAAAATGCCTTCCGGGAGTGTCAATGTACCGCTGTTCCGAGTTCCCGCGATTTTCTTTTCGACATCGTCGAAAATAAAATCGCGCGTACTTTAAAGTACCTATTTTGAGCTTCGCTCAAAATGGGTGCCCGGCGGCGGCACCTTGCCGCTCGGGAGGAGTTGAGAGGAGGGCGAAGCGCCTCCTCTCATTCCCACGGCTTGGCCTGGTGGAGGGGGGAGAAATTTAGTGTGCGGCATTGAAAATGCGATGATGTTGCGTTATATTGTTCTATCTGCACTTTTTTTGCGGATCGTGTTCCTGCGGCGGGGTCTTGCGGGAGTTTCTCGGGGAAGGACATTTCATTGCAATGACGGCCGGAATCATTATTTTTCTGCTCATCCTTTTATTTCCTGTGACGGCTGCCGCGATCCACTTTTTCCGTCGTACCCGGGAGCTCAACCGTCTGGTGGATGCCGCCAATGAGCGACGCCGTGAAATCTCCAACTTTTTGAACCGTTTCTCCACCGGCTTGCAGGAAGAAGACGGTGTGGCCGGCGCCATGCATGCCGCCGCCCGCCACGTCGCCGAGCAGACCGATGCCGAGGCCGCGGCTATTTACGAAGCCGAGGGCAACGAATTGCGTGCGATCGGTCTTTGCGGCGCCTACCCTCTGATTCACAGCACGAACCCGCTTCTTTTCTCGCGTCACCACCACTTGTTTGAAGCGCTGAAACGGGAACGCGTCATTGTCGGGCAGGGGTTTCTCGGCGAAGTCGCATTGCAGCGTCAGCCGCAGTTGGTGGCCGATGCTTCCGCCGACCCCCGGTTCGTTGAATATCCCGAATTCGCCAATTTCAGCAGTATCATGGCCATGCCGCTTTTGCGGGAGGGGATGCTGGTGGGGTTGGTTTGTGTGGCGCTCAACCGTCTTCACCCCGGCGCGCCTTTTTCCGATGGGCAATTCGAGCGTTTGCGGTTGCTTTCCGGCCAGGTGCAGATGGTGCACAACCTGGTCAAGGTTTACAGCGAGATCAGCAAACGCGAACGCATCGACCAGGAGCTGGATTTTGCGCGCCACTTGCAGCAGTCTCTTTTGCCTGCCTCCTTCCCGGCCTGGGATCAATTTTCAATCACTGCTTACACCCGTTCCGCCAAAGAGGTCAACGGCGACTTTTACGACTTCGTCGAGGTGGATGAGAACCGGTTGCTGATTATCATCGGCGACGCCTGCGGCAAGGGGATTCCGGCTTGTATGCTGACCGCCATGACCCGCAGCTATGCGCGCTGCCTTGCGGGCAATTTCACCACGCTGGGGGAATTCCTGCGCGAAATCAACGACAAACTGTTCCGCGACACCGACGCCGACCGCTTTATCACGCTCGGCTGCTGCCTGGTGGACCGCAAGAATTCATTGCTGGAATTCGGTCGCGCGGGTCACACGGATCTCATCAATTTCGTTCACAACCATATCCGCACCTATCTGCCGGATGGGGCCGCGCTTGGAATCATGCCGGATGAGTTTGTCACCTTCGACACCATCTGCCTTGCCATCGAGCCGGGAACTTCGGTGCTGATGTATTCGGACGGCTTGACCGAGGCTCTCGATAAAGAGCAGAAGGAATTCGGCCTTGCCCATCTTTCCGAAGTATTCCGTTCCTCCTGTGAACAGGGCGGCAGCTCCCAGACGATCCTTGACCGCGTCATGGGCGCCGTCATCGATTATGAAGTCGAACAGGGAGACGATCAAACCCTCGTCCTGATCCGGCATACGGGGCGGGCTTGAGCGATATGCCCGTCAACGGAACCATGATGCAGTATTTCGAGTGGTATCTGCCCCCGCGGATGCTCTGGAAACAGCTGAAAAAAGAGGCGCCGAAACTGGCGGAGGCCGGAATTACCGGCGTCTGGATTCCACCCTGCTACAAAGGAGCCGCCGGCGTCAACGACGTCGGTTACGGTGTTTACGACCTTTACGATCTCGGCGAATTCCGGCAGAAAAATACCATTGCCACCAAATACGGCACAGTGAAAGAGCTGCTGGAGGCGATCGAGGCCTGCCACAAGCACAAGGTCCAGGTTTACGCCGATATCGTTCTCGACCACAAGATGGGCGGGGACGCCACCGAAAAGGCCTGGGCCAAGCGTTACAATCCGGCCAACCGCACTGAGCAGATCGGCGACAGCAGTACGGAGATCGAGGTCTGGACGCACTTCAACTTCCCCGGGCGCAAGAAGAAATATTCTGCGTTCGAATGGCATTGGAACCATTTCGTCGCGGTCGATCACGATGAGTTGAATAAAATCGACGGCGTGTTCAAGTTCCGGGGCAAGGAGTGGGCCGAGAACGTCGATCGGGAGAAGGGCAATTTCGACTACCTGATGGGCAACGACGTCGACCTCAACAACCCCGAAGTCACCGGGGAGCTGCTGCATTGGGGAAAATGGTTCGTGGACAAAACCAATGTGGACGGGTTCCGTCTGGATGCGGTGAAGCATATGGAGTTTTCGTTCCACCACGAATGGCTGCAATCGCTGCGCACCAAGGAGCGCGAAGAGCTGTTCACGGTCGGCGAATATTGGAGCCCGAACCTGGCGGCATTGCAGAATTACCTCAAAAACACGGTGGGGGCGCTGTCGCTGTTCGACGTGCCGCTGCATTTCAACTTTCTCGCCGCTTCCAACGGCGGGAACGCGTATGATATGCGGAAGATTTTCGACGGCACGCTGACGAAGGACAATCCCGCCAAGTCGGTCACCTTTGTCGACAACCACGACAGCCAGCCGGGGCAGGCGCTGCAATCGTGGGTCCAAGGCTGGTTCCGTCAGCTCGCCTACGCGTTGATCCTGCTGCGGCAGGAGGGGTATCCCTGTGTGTTTTACGGGGACGTTTACGGAATCAAGCACGACAACATCCCCGACATGCGGAAATCGCTCGGCTCGCTCGTCAAGGCGCGGAGGGATTTCGCTTACGGCAAACAGAACGACTACTTCGACCACCCCAACACCATCGGTTGGACGCGCGAGGGGGATGACGACCACCCCGGTTCCGGTCTCGCCTGCCTTATGACCAACGGCGCAGGCGGCAGCAAACGGATGGCCGTCGGGCAGAAATTCAAAGGCTGTACCTTTATCGACGTGACCTCCAACCGGCCGGAGAAGATCGCCATCGGCGACGACGGTGCGGCCGAATTCCTCTGCAACGGCGGTTCTGTTTCGGTCTGGGTGAAGGGGTGAGAGTCATTCA
>JAVBSA010000520.1:0-3664 GCA_031556915.1 Victivallis sp. | reverse complement strand
ATTCCTTCGAGGTGCGACCTGCCGAAGGCGTATATGGCGTCGGCGTCTCCGGCGCGGGCGCCGATTCCGTAGAGTTCGGCACCTCGGGTGGGGTCGACGGGGACGCCGAGGCCGAGTTCGTAGCATCGTCCGAGGCGGGCGGCGGCGGGCAGGAATCCCTGATCGAATGCCTGCCGGTAGAGGGATACGCCTTCGGTGAGGGAATGCGGAACATAATCGCCGGTGAAATAATATCCTGCGAGGCGCATTTTGCCGCGCGGGTTCCCGGCTTCGGCGGCTTCTTTGACTAACTGGAAGGCGCGATCGGAATCGTCCGGGATGCCGATGCCGTTTTCGAGGGCTTCGGCGAGGAATACTTTGGCTTCTTCGCTGCCGAGTTTGATGGCTTTTTCGTAACATTCGGCAGCTTTGGCGGCGTTTCCTGCGGTGCCGATTCCTTCGCGGTGACATTCGGCGAGCATGAGGATGGATTCGACGTCGTTGGCTTCGGCGGCTTTTTCGAGGAGTATTTTTGCTTCGTCGCCGAATTCCTTTCGGCTTTCGGGGTTATCGAGAATAAGTTTTGCGAGTTCGCGGTTGGCGGGCAGGAAACCGTCTTTGACCAGTTCGCGGAGCATGCGGAGTGCTCCGGGGGGATCGGGCGGGATGGCGGGGCGGCTGCCGCGTTCGAGTTTTTCTTCGGGTACGCCGGAGAAAAGGAGCAGGGCGAGCCGGAGTTTGGCGTCGGGCTGTTTTTTTTCCGTGGCCTGGGAATAGCAGAGGAAGGCGAGTTGCGGGCTCGGGTGTTCGACGCCCCATCCCCGTTCGAGGCAGACTCCGAGGTTGAAGAGAGCTTCCGGGCTGCCGGCTTCGGCGGCTTTGCGGAACCAGTAGACGGCGAGGACAAGGTTGCGCGGGCGTTCGGGGGTGCCGTAGAAGAATTGGGTGGCGAGCTCGAGCTGGGAGGTGAGGTCGCCGGAGAGGGCGGAAGCGCGGAGGGGGTCGGAGACAGAATCCTGCGCTCCGACACTCAAACAAAAAATTAAAGTTAAAAAAATTCTCTTCATAAAAAAATCCGCCGAAGGCGGTACAAAAGCCCCACCATCGTGGGGTCGCGGTCCAGCGGCGAAACCGCTGGTCGCCCCCTGACGCCGCCGCAGGCGGCTTGGGGCGAAACGCAATCCTTAACATCCGATCCGCAAAAGCGCCGGCGCTTTTTTCGAGCGAAGCCGAGAAAAAAGTGACAGTGGCGCGTTGCGGCTGCCGCGCGCATTTACTATACCACACAACTCCGTTTTTGCCAAATCCCCCCGCCCGCCTACTTCATAAAAAACTTTTTCGGCTCCTCGCCCATCGCAACCCCGAGTTTCAGCGCCGCCTTCATGGTGAGTTTCCGCTTGCCCTGCTCGTAATCGCTGATCATCACCCGGTTGATTCCGCTCTTTTCCGCGAGCTGCTCCTGGGTGAGATCATGCTTCAGCCGACATCCCATCAGGAGATCGCCCGGGGTCGTTTCCTTCCAGAAATCGGTCTCGAACACGTCGACGGATTCGTCACCGTCATTCGCCGCCGGGGTCAGAACGTTCACCTCAAACCGCGACCGAAGAAGCTCAAGCAGTTCCATGACTTCCGCATTTCCTCCGGCAAGGGAGATTTCAACAGCCTTAGTATGGGGCGCTTTCACGACTGCCAACATAATAAACCTCCACGGTTATGGTTTCTTTCTCATACGTCCAACAGGCGACGTATCTGTAATTCAAATGGCAATGGTATTTGTTCCCGGTCAACCTGGAATAATTTTTCCATTCCGCCTGAACCGGGCCTTTCGTTTTGAGATCGAGCAGCAGGAACTTGAATAACTTCTGAACCTCGACCGGAAGCTCTTTCAGGTTCCGTTCGATTTTCTTTTTCATGATTATCCGGTACATCCGAATCACTCCCGCTGTTTTCTGCCCGCCGCAACTTAATGTAATTTATTGTAACTTTATTTCAAGTTTGGAAACAAAAAAATCCCGAAAATATTTTATTTCGGGATCCAGTGAGTGTCGCGTCGAACCGGCGGCTGCCGCAACGCGCTGCCGTCGTTTTTTTCTCGGCTTCGCTCTAAAAAAGCGACAGCGCTTATGCGGATAAGGATGGTCAGAATACGCCGCTTCGCGGCTACCGTTTCGCCCGTTGGAGACGGGCGACCAGCGCTGTTCGCGCGCTGGACTGCGACCCCACGATGGTGGGGCTTTTGTGCCGCCTTCGGCGGTTGTTTTCTTTTTCAGTAGCGGTAGTGATCCGGCTTGTAGGGCCCTTCCACCGGCACGCCGATGTACTCCGCCTGATCCTTGGTCAGCGTCGTCAGCTTCGCGCCCAACTTCGCCAGGTGCAACCTCGCCACTTCTTCATCCAACTTCTTATCCAGCAGGAACACGCCGACCTCGCGATCCGGATTCCTGGCAATGTCGATCTGAGCCAGCGTCTGATTCGTAAACGAGTTCGACATCACAAAGGAAGGATGCCCCGTCGCACAGCCCAAATTCACCAGGCGGCCTTCCGCCAGCAGGTAAATGCTGTGACCGTCCGCATAGGTGAAACGGCTCACCGGGCATTCGCTGCCCTTGATGACCGTCTTCGTAACCCCAGTCCAGCTTTCCAGCTTGCAGACCTCGATCTCGTCGTCGAAGTGACCGATGTTGCAGACGATCGCCTGATCCTTCATCTTCGACATGTGATCGGCCGTGATGATCCGGCAGTTGCCGGTCGTGGTGACATACAAGTCGGCATACGGCAGGGCATCCTCCACCGTGCACACCTGGAACCCCGCCATACACGCCTGGAGCGCGCAGATCGGGTCGATCTCGCTGACCATCACCCGGGCGCGTTCGTTGCGCAACGCCTCGGCGCAACCCTTGCCCACGTCGCCGTAACCGCAGACCATGACGGTCTTGCCGGAGAGCATCACGTCGAGCGCGCGCTTGATTCCGTCGGTCAGACTGTGGCGGCAGCCGTAAATATTGTCGACCTTGCTCTTGGTGACCGAGTCGTTGACGTTGATCGCCTGGAACAACAGTTCGCCGCGTTCCTTCATCTGGACAAGACGGTGAACTCCCGTGGTGGTCTCTTCGGAAACACCCTTCACCCTCGGCGCAACCTTGTGCCAATGCCCCGGATTCTCCGTCAGCACACGCTTCAACAGCGCGTTGATGACCTGAAGTTCGTACACATCGGTCGGCACGTCGAGGATCGAAGGATCGTTTTCGGCGGCGAAACCGCGGTGAATCAGCAGCGTCGCGTCGCCGCCGTCGTCCACAATCTGATCGGGGCCGGAACCGTCCGGCCAGGTCAGCGCTTTGTAGGTGCAATCCCAATATTCCACCAGGTTCTCACCCTTCCAGGCAAAAACCGGGGTGCCGCTCTTCGCAATCGCCGCGGCGGCGTGATCCTGCGTCGAGAAAATGTTGCAGCTCGCCCAGCGGACGTCCGCGCCGAGATCTTTCAGCGTCTCGATCAGGACGGCCGTCTGAATGGTCATATGAAGGCTGCCCATGATCTTGACGCCCTTGAGCGGCTGCTCTTTGCCGTACTTGGCGCGGGTCGCCATCAAGCCGGGCATTTCCTGCTCGGCGATTTCAATTTCCTTCCGGCCGAAATCGGCCAGATTGATGTCTTTTACCATGTAATCCATTCGATTCTCCAT
>JAVBSA010000421.1:0-7472 GCA_031556915.1 Victivallis sp. | reverse complement strand
GAGCTCATGCTCAACAACATCGCCGACCGCGCCGCGATTTTCCGCAACCGGCGCTGGGAGTTGCTCGACTTTGCCAAACAGGATACGATTCCGACCGACTGGGAGAAGCCGGCGATTCTGCTCTATCCCGCCGGAAACGGCAACCCGCTGCTGCTGGTTTTCGCCCGGCGCCCGGAAAAGATCACGGTCAACCGCGTCGGCACCCATGTCGGCGGCCTGACGCTGGAACGCGCCGGCGGCGTCGGCATGGTGCTGCCGCTCTGGCTCTATGGCGCAAGTAAAATCGACGGTTCCAACTGGCAAAAGCTGCCGGAGGAAACGGCGAAACGGATCGATTTCTGGTTCCCGAAAGCCTTCGCCTATCCGGTCGCTTACGACGAAGAGTTCCGGATCGACGAAAAAGCCGCGCGGGTGCGGATCCGCGACCGCTACCGCTATCTCGAGACCGCCAACGACTGGCAGGTGAAACCGGACCGGTTCGCGCCGGTGTCGCCGCTCGCCTATCACATGCGCGGTCTGCTGTTCGAGGCTTCCGGCGTGGAAAATTGGAATCTTGTCACGAACTACGGCGACTTCGCCGCCCGCCCCGGCACGGACACTGTCGAATGGAGTCTGCCGCTGCCGGACGATTCCCTGGAACTGGTTCCGCGCATCGCGGGCCAGGATGAGATTCACGCCGTAACCGACCGCGTTTTCGCCCTCGGTTCGCGCTTCACGGGCGGCGGCCGCCTGATGGCAACAGCCAACTTCATCCACACCTTCAAACCGGATTCTCCGGCTCGGAACGTCGGCATGCACATGTGGCTTCACGGCATGCCGGATGTGATGAACGCCCCGTACGGGCTCAACCCGGCAAACCGGGCGATTCTCGCCGACCGGTTGCGGCTGCGGCTCTTCACCGCGGTGGAGCAGTATCAGTACAAGTGCGCCGGCCGCTGGCGCGAAGAGCCGTTCTCCGGTCTCCGTTATCCGATTCACTTCACCAGCCCGCGCCGGCATGAGACCGTCTATGCTCCGGGAACCGGAACCGCTTTCGTCTACTTCGATTCGAACGAAACGGCCTTCATGATTTACTCGGTAGTCCGGGCGCTGGCGGATCACAGCGATCAGGTGGATTTCGTCCGGGCCAACGAGACCTGGCTGCGGGAGGTCGCAAAAATTCTGTTGTACGTCGACGACTGGATCGTCATGGCCGCTTTTTGCGGCGAATCCGGCGGCAGCGCCGCCATCGACATGCTCAACTCCGAGTATCCGGCAATGTTGAAGCTGGCCCGCCTCGCAGAAATCCTCGGCGACAAGGAGTTGCGCGACCAGGCGCTTTACCGGGCGGCCCGACGGATGGTGCCGACGCTGGCGCGTTTCACCTTCAAGAACTACGCCGCCGAACGGGGGTTGTTCGCCTTCAATCCGGCGACTGTCTACGGGGTCGGCTTCACCGAAAGCGGATATGATTTCCGTTCCAATACCGCGCCTCAGCGTGCGCCCGCCTACCATCTCTACGACATGAGCCAGGGGATTCCGCCGGAACTCTTTACGCTCTACAAGCGGTATATCCCGAAAGAGGAAGGGGAGTATCTGTCGCGCGCCGCAATTCCCGCGCTCACCGATAAGGAGGGAAATTTCCAGTACGACAACAAATTTCCGAAATTATTGAATATCGTCGCCCATGGGCCCATGCCGTCGGACGAATTGGCGGCGATTCTGGAGAAATCCCTGGTCGACCGGAAGTTGCTTAACAGCCTGGAACGCGACTTCCCCGGCATGTGGCTGGCCTCCAATGTGGAGCAGATTCTGGACCGGCTTTACGGAAAAGCGCGGATCCGGAATGCGAAGGAGCTTGACATCCGCCGTTTCGAGTACGATCCGGCGAAGGCGGAGTTGTATTTGGAGTTCCGCGCCGGTGAAAAGCCGGAGCTGTTGTTGGAGAGTGAGCTGGAGCCGGTGGGTTACAAGCGTGATGGGAAGGGTGCGATTCCGGTGAAGTTGGAGCCGCAAAAAGAATACAACTTAACGATCGCGTTCCAATAAAAAAAATAAAAACCGCCGAAGGCGGCACAAAAGCCCCACTACAGTGGGGTCGCGGTCCAGCGGCGAAACCGCTGGTCGCTCCCTCGGGGAGCGAAACGGTAGCCGCGCAGCGGCGTACTCGAACATCCTTATCCGCATAAGCGCTGTCCCGCAAAAATGAGCGCAGCGATTTTTTGCGGTGACGGCAGCGCGTTGCGGGGGCCGGGCATATGCGGAAGTTCCCGGATGCAGCAACGCGCCACTGTCATTTTTTTGTTGCTTCGCGCCAAAAAAACGCCGGCGCTTTTGCTGATCGGATGTTCGAGCACGCCGCTTTGCGGCTACCGTTTCGCCCGTTGGAGACGGACTTTTTTAAAACTGCCGACTTCGTCGGGAGCTTTAAAAAGCGTTTCGCGCGCTGGACCGCGACCCCACGATGGTGGGGCTTTGTGCCGCTTCGCGGTTTTTTCTTTTTTAAAGAATCGGCGTGAAGAGTGCGAAGATATTTTCACCCAGCTTCCTTGTAACCCCCTTCGCCCGCTCCCCCTCCAGCGTCGCCTGATCCGACCTCCCCATCTCCTCCTCGAACTGCCTTCTCATCACCTCCGAAAACTTGCTCTCCTCAAAGCAGAAGTTCAACTCGAAATTCAAACGGAAACTGCGGCTGTCACAGTTGCTCGAACCCATAAAACCCCACTCCCCATCCGCCAGCAACGCCTTGATGTGAGAAAATACCCCTCGCTTCCGGTAAATCCTGACCCCGCTCTCCAGCAATAACTCAAAACTGCTGCTCGACGCCAAGTCCATAAATACATGATCGTTGCTCGCCGGAACAATCACACGCACATCCACCCCCCTGGCCGCCGTCAGGCAAAGCAGATTGACATACTCGGGACCCGGAACAAAGTAAGGAGTCATAATCCAGAGAGAACGACGCGCCGTCACCGCAGCCACCGAAAACAGCTGCCGCGTCCCCTCAAAATTATCCCCGGGCCCCGACCCGAGCACACGGACAACCGTGTCGCCGCAACGGTCCGGCAGCGGGAAGTCATGCTCCACCGCCGCCTTGCGCCAGTCGCACCTCGCCGTATACGACCAGTCCAGAAAAAAGGAACGGGTGAACTGCACCACGGCCGGCCCCGTAATCCGGCAGTGCAAGTCGTGGATATGACGGTTCGGCGGCACATGAGTCGAACGCTCATTCCCCTCGGAAATATTGATCCCGCCGGAATAAGCCACTTTGCCGTCCACCAGCAGCACCTTCCGGTGGTTGCGGAGCTGAAACCGCCACGGCGCAAAAAGATGGAAGGGGGAAAAGGCGCGAATCTGAAAATTCCGGTGCTTCCGCATCCGGAACTTCCTGAAATAATGCGAATAATAGGATTTCAAACTGCCGAGACTGTCGAAGATGATCTTGACATCGACCCCGCGGCGCGCACATTCCTCGCAGGCGTCCATAAACTCCTTGCCCGCCTTGTCGCTCATCAGGATGTAGGACTGCAAGCGGACGCAATGCTTCGCCGCGCGGATGTCGGCCAGCATCCGCGGATACGCGATGACGCCGTCCCGCAGCATTTCAAGATTGTTCCCGCCAAGCGGCGGATCTTCGGGATAAAGCCGGTCAAGCATCCGGTTATGATCCTTCTGCCTGACCCGGTCTTCCGGCAGAAACTTCTTCATGGTCTGCCGGAGCCGGACAAGGCCCGGTCCATATTTCTCGGGATGCTGCCGGATGTCGGCCAGCAGCCGGTTCACCCTGTCCTCGACATGCTTGAGCCGCACGATTCCAAACATGAGATAGGCCACCGCTCCCCCGATCGGAATGAGCAACACGGCCATCAACCAGAAAGCGGCTTCCCCCGGCTGGTCGCGCTTGGTGAAAAGAATATGCAGAGAAAAGGAAAAATAAAGAAGAAAAAGCACCCCGGTATTGATCCAGCTGTATCCGTCATGAAACATAACGCTTCCCCCCTGCCATACCATAACCCGCCCCCGCGAAGAATTCCACTTCAAAAAAGCGAAACAACTTGCGAAAAAGAAAAAAAGGATTTATAGTATGAAATGGTTCCATAGCTCAGCGGTCAGAGCAGGTGACTCATAATCTCTTGGTCGGGGGTTCAAATCCCTCTGGAACCACCAATTTTCACCCCTCATTTTCGACAAGAGCGAGTAATATGCGCTTTTTGCATATTACTGAAACTTTCTAACCGGTAGTGTTTTACAATCCTGATGGCCGGTTCGGCTCACAGTGAGATTTGCTTCCAGACTTTTTCGCAGCGGCCGCAATTGCGGCACTCCGCCGCGCAGTCGGCGGCGCTTCCGAACCAATCCGCCGGGAAACGTTGGTTGTCGACGTTGAAGACTTCCGAGAAATTCGGCTCCATCAACGCCGCCAGGTTTCCGTTGTACCGCCCGGAGAGATAGGCCCCGATCACCATGCGGGGACGGTCGTGCTGGCGCGTGGCCAGTTTCACCGTATCCACGATTCCTTCGTAACGGCCGATATCTTCCGGCCGGATCCAGGAGCTTTTCAGGAACTCAACCCGATGCGCCGGGTCGCGGTAAAACGCCCAGCAGATCGCCGGCTCCTCGTGGCCCGGCGACGGGCGGCGCGTCGCCGCTTCGGACGAATGCGCCACGAAATTGTCGTGGAACGTCTGCACCGGGCAACTCCGCAGACAACCGCTGTTGGCCAGCAAACAGAGCTTTTTACCGCGTTCACGGCAATATTCACTGAACATCCGGACCCGTTCGAGATTCCGCTGGATGTCGCGGCGGAGATAGAAACTGTCGAACCGGTCCCCGAGATAATCGATCGCCGAAAGTGTGTCGATCCGCATATTGACCGAAGCGCGCAATTCGATCCCGGGAACCGCCTCGCGGATGATCTCGGCGACGAAAGGCGAAGTGGTCGTGACGATCTCAGGCAGAATCCCCAGGGAGTCGAGCCGCTCGAGAACGCCGAGAATCTCACACTCCAGCTTCGCCGAAAGGGCATCCGCCCCGTAGCAATTGGCGTTGAAGAGCAGATCGAGCTTGACGCCGAGCCGGCGGATGAGTTGCAGTTCGCTTTCGAGCCGCTCCTGGGCGCCCCAGTCCGGAACCGGACTTCCAGGCCGCCCGGAGGCGTGGCCGCTCCACGGAAAATAAACTTCGCCGATCGCGGGGCTGTAATCGGCGACGATTCCGGAGAACAATTCGCCGTTGACCGGCTCCTGATAACCGATTGCGAATTTCATGATTCCGCCTTTGCTCCGGCGATCAGGGCGACCGCCTGTTTGAGTTTGTCGATGACTTCCTGCATCGTCATCCCCGCCGGAATCACGCCGTGGAACCCGAGCGAATAGCGTTCCCCCGCCGGAATTGCCGCATAAAGCTCGGCTCCCTCCTCGCAACGCGCGACATGCCCCTCTTTACGGTGCGCTTCGAGTTTCAGCAAAAACCGTTCGCGGCTGCCCCACAACGGAGCGCCGAATTCCGTAAACGGATATTTCCGTTCAAATCCGATTTCGTCGAACTGGCCGAACGCCTGCATGCAGACGCCGGTGACCGTGCCGTAGGGCGAAAAGGTGAAAGAGATCGGGTGCTGAATTTGTCCCGGCCGGTCGGGAGAAACCCGGAGACGGCAGAAGATTTCGTTGCCGGCAAGTTCACAGAGCGTGAAGACCGCGCCCGGAAACCGCTTCGCCAGCTTCGGCAGTTCGCGTTCCGCGTTCGCAAGGAACGATCCCTGGCGCTGGGCCGCAATCAATTCACCGGGCGCCGGGCCGAGCCGGAGTTTGCGGCCCGCATCCTGTTCCAGGAAATGGTACGCCCGGAGCGTCCGCACCAGATTGTAGGCGGTGGGGCGTTTCAGGTTGAACGCCTCGGCGACCTCCATCAGCCGGACGCCTTCCGGCCGGGCGGAGACGAACTGAAGAATATCCAGCGCCTTGACCACCGAGTTGACCAATTCCGAGTTCGGCATGTCACGCCTCTCTCAATCGACGTCGCTGGTTTCGCCGGAGTCCGGCCGGAAGACGGTTCCCTCCGCGTAGGCGGGCGGCGTGGACCAGTCGACCGACCACTGAGGCCGCCGCCGGAACTTCTGTTTGAAGGAGTTCTGAAGCACGCCGCGCGATTCCAGACTGATCATGCACGCCCGGGTGCATCCGCGGGATCCGCAGACCGCCTGCCCGGTGTTGTAAAGGTTGCGCGGTTTGCTGTAGAATGGGCTCCAGCTGCCGGGAGCAGTAGGAGTTCCCCAGTCCATATAGGGCTTGCCGTTTTCATCTTTCGCCGGAGTTGCGCCGCGGAAGGTCATATCGCATTTCGCCATGTCGAGGTCGGACCATTCGACTTCGCGGCCGCCGAGCGTGGCTTTGACGGTACGGTCCTCCGGGAAACATTTGCCGGGGCAGTTCCTGACGCACGCCATGCAGCGGTTGCAGAGCTGCGGCCCGTCGTAGATGGGATCCGGCGCGAGTTCCACATCGGTAAGCACGATTCCGACCCGGCAGCGCGGGCCGAATTGCGGAGAGAGGAACATTTTCGAGAATCCGATTTCACCGAGTCCGCACAGGAAAGAGGCGATGCGGAGCTGGATCATGATATCCGGCTGTGCTTTGCCCGGAGCGACCGGCCGGCTGTAATTCTTGATGGCATATCCATCCGCGTCGATGCCGCGCCAATCGCTCTGGTGGCCCATCGGAATGGCTTCGTGCCCCTGGTCTTCGATGAATTTGCTGAGGTTGATGACGGTCATCGGCATGTAGAGATAAGTGATTCCGCCGTAACCCATTGCGGAATAGTTGCTGAAATAGGTTCCCTCTTCGATTCCGCGCAAGCTGCCGCGTTCGACCCGGAACACCATGCCGATGATCGACTTGCACTCGGGCATGATCTGTTTCGGGTCCATCTGGAGCGGCGCGCCCGCCCAGCGGTCGATGCTGCCGATGCCGACGGCGTCGGCTCCGAATTCCAGCGCCTGCCGCTTAACCAGCCGGGCCGCCGCTTCGGGGTCACTCAAATCATGTTCGTTAAAATTCCGGGTGAAGATCGCCATACTGAATTCTTTCTATTTTATTTGTCATCAATGATGAACGATTATTTATCTATATTAATTATTCATCATTTTTCGTCAAAATGCAAGCAAGATCGAGAAAAAAACGTGAGAAAGTTCAAGTGGGGAGGCGAAGCCGACCGGGTCCAGGGCCTTTCGGCCCTGGCGCGGATTCTCAAGGGCGCGGAGCCCTTGAGTGGAGTTTGAGGCAACGCCTCAAGTCTGTACGCGGAGCGAAACAGCTACATCGGAAAAATCGCGATTTTTCCCGTGTAGCGTACACGGTTCTTTGCGCCTGTCGGCGCAAAAACCAGCCCCCGGAAGGGGGCATCCCCGTGCCCACGGCTTTTAAGATCGGACACTTTTCAGCCTTAAAAACCGTGGGCGCCACCAGGCGGGCGACGGTCTTTTCGACCTGATCGGT
>JAVBSA010000561.1:0-4283 GCA_031556915.1 Victivallis sp. | reverse complement strand
AACCCCGCGACGAAGTTGATGCGCTCGATATCCTCATGCGCCTCTCGGGCAAAACGCACGAAGTCGTCACCGGAATCGCCCTCGTCAATCTCTCCCGGAACATCCGTTTGTGCTGGAGCGAAACAACCCGGGTCACCTTCCGCCCTTACAGCGGTGAAACCGCGAAACAATACCTTTCCCTCGTCCCCGTGCTGGACAAAGCGGGTGCTTACGCCATCCAGGAACACGGCGAACTTCTGGTGGAGCGAATCGACGGTTCCCTCGACAACGTCATCGGCCTCCCCCTCGAAAAGTTGCAGGATGAGCTTTTTCAATTGATGCCGCCGGGGTTTTGGCGGTAATTCAATGGCGACGTGCCTATGTTTTGTTTGAATATTTTGCTGAAATAATAGGGGTCGTCCCATCCCACCTCGAAGCCGATTTCGCCCACGCTTAAATCGGTTTCCAGCAGCAGCCTTACCGCTTCGCGAACACGCAGCCGGATCATATATTCCTGCGGAGGAATCCGGAACTGCTCCCGGAAAACGCGGTAAAAGTGTACGCGGGAGAGTTTGGTCTTCTGAAGCAGGGCGTCAATATCGAACCGCTTCCGGTAATTCTGATTCAGGAACTGGATTGCCGGATAGAGCCGCCGCCATTCATTGTCGTCATTGCCCTGCCGGGGAACCGCGCAATTCAGCAGGGAATCAAGGATTTCATAACCGGCTTTGGAGCGGATGACCTGTTGCCGGTAAAGCGGAGTCCCGCCCCGCTCCGAGGCCGCAAGTTCCGCCAGGATGCGGCGCAACGGAGCCTGGGTCTCTTCCGGCAAGGGGGACTGTACATGGAAGCGATTCAGGAAACTCGCGCCGCCATGGTACTCAAAGGCAAATCCGGCGGTAATGAAGTCGAGGCCGTCCGGGCTTTCCGTTACGGACTGCCGTGTCTCATTGGCAAGAATATATGCAACGGAACCCTCCGGGCGCGGCAACGCATTCAGCCCGGATGACCGGTAGAGCGTTTTCCCGAAACCTTTACAATTCCATATGATGACCGGAAAGGGATGCATCGTCCAGCCCCTGCTGCATCCTTGCCGGACATGCCCCTCCAGGCAAAAACGGAACTCGGCCGAAACCGGCCCGATATCCTCGAATAAAGATGTTTTTTTCATGACAATGATACTATAATACAAAAAATGGCAATTTTCAACTATTCCTGTTTCCTTTTTTTCAAGTATAATATAGGAAGTGAAACAAGGAGTCTCGGTGTCATCATGCAAATCACTCAAATCAAAGCGACCGCGGTCAATGTGCCGCTGATTGCGCCGATCCGCTGGTCCTGGGGCGTCCGCAGGGAAACCACCCGGCTGATTATTCAGATCGAAACCGACGAAGGAATTACCGGGATCGGCGAGACCATGGGGCGGGTCGGTGCGGATAACATCATTTATGAATCCCGGAAGCTTATCGGTCAGGACCCGTTCAACATCGAACGCATCCTGGCGTTTTTGCGTCCACGTCCGTACTTCTTCGGTTACGCGGGACACGGGCTGGTCGCCGGGATCGAAATGGCGTGCTGGGACATTATCGGCAAGGCCGCCGGCAAGCCGGTCTGGGCGCTGATGGGGGGGAGATTTCGCAAAAAAATCAATATCTCCGGCTATGTTTTCACCCGGGCGAAAAATGAGCAGACCGGCGAAGGCGGGGAAACAACCCCGGGACAATTGCTGGAATTCAGTAAAAAACTGGTGAAAGAGCATGGGTTCAAAAACCTGAAACTGAAAGTCGGCGCTTCCCCGCCGGATGTCGATATTGCCGCGATCGCCGGTTTCCGCGAGACGTTCGGGCCGGAAATGGGACTGCGGATCGACCCGAACGGCACCTGGTCGCCGCAGACGGCGCTGTATGTCTGCAAGCAGTTGGAGCCATACAATCTGGAGTATATCGAGGATCCGACCTGGGGACTGGAGGCGATGGCCCGCTTGCGGCGGGATGTCAATATTCCGCTGTCCACCAATATGTGCGTGGTCGATTTCGACCAGATTCCGGTCGCGTTCCGGCTGAATTCCATCGACGTGGTGCTGGGCGACGTGCATAAATGGGGCGGCTTGCTGGCTACGAAGAAGCTGGCCGCGGTATGCGAAACGCTGATGTGGGGAATGTGTATTCACTCCGGAGCAGAACTCGGCATTTCGGAGGTGGCCAAACTCCATATGGCGACTTGCACGCCGAATCTCACCTATGCCATCGATACGCACTATCCGCACCTGGCCGACGATATTCTCTCCGGCGGCAAAATGAGGTATGACGACGGAACCATGACGGCGCCGGACAAGCCGGGACTGGGAGTGGAGCTCGACATGGACCGTGTTGAACGTTATGCCGAGGCGAACCGCAAGGCCGGTTTGGCGGAGGGCTATGAGAAAGATATCGGCCGTCCGGAAGATTGGTGTCCGAAAAAATTCCAATGGTGAGGTTATGAAAACAGTTCTGATTACCGGAGCCAGTCAGGGGCTGGGACTGGCGTTGTCCAAATATTTCTCCGAGCATGGATTCTTTGTTTACGCGGGCTGCTTCTCCAAGGACGCGGAGTTATTCGGGCCGGGCCGGGTCGTGCGGGGAAATATCGCGGATGAAGAGGAAGTCAAGCGGATGTTCGCCGGGATCGACCGCCTGGATGTGCTGATCAACAACGCGCGGTTTTGTCCTTTCGGCCGCGGGGCAGCGCAGAGCGAATCCGAGTGGTGGGATAAAAACCTGGATATTTCGCTGAAAGGTACTTACTTGTGTTCGCTGGCGGCCATGGAGATCATGAAGCGGCAGAGGTCGGGTGCGATCATCAATATTTCGTCCGTCCGGGCGATCATTCCCAACGATTCCGAGCGCATTCCCTACGGAGCCGCCAAAGCCGGGCAGTTGAATCTGACCCGGTCGTTCGCGGCGCTTGGGGGACCATACAATATCCGGGTGAACGCTCTGCTGCCGGGCGCGGTGGAGACGGAAAACCTGAAAAACCGCATCAGCGCGGAACGGTATGCCGAGGTTGTCAAAGAGATTCCGCTGGGGCGCATGGGAGAAATGGAAGAATTCTGTCACGCGGCCATGTTCCTGGCGGAAAACACTTATACAACCGGCATCTCCCTGAATTGCAGCGGCGGCAGCCTCGCCATGTAATGTACCGAGGGGGAGCCGGTTTTCCGGAACGTCGAACCGTTGCCGGACGAAGAAAGTGAAATGATTGACGCAATGTCGAACTGAAGTCAGTTGGAAAGCAGTTGTTTTTGACTGCATTCCCGATTATAATGATAGAAGGTATCACAAAGGGAACGAAAATGGGGCGTTTGAAGAAAACCGGCAGGAAAAAACACCGGAAAAGGGGGAATTACCGGTTGCTGAATCCATTTACCTTTCACTCTCAACGAGGTATCATATGAAACAAACAAAATTCACCCTTATAGAACTTCTGGTTGTGATTGCCATTATCGCGATCCTGGCATCGATGCTGTTGCCCGCGTTGAATAAAGCGCGGGAAAAAAGCCGGAGCACCGCCTGCGTCAATAATTTGAAACAACTCGGCTCCTTTCTGAGTTTATATATGTCCGACAATGGCGGCTATTATCCGGGGCGGGCATGGGGCTATGAACTGTATAACTACTATCTCAAAGGCAACACCAGACCCTTTCGCTGCGCTTCCGCGCCCAAGGCCAATTCGGCCGGAAACGTGAACGTAACTTATGCGGTTACCGGAGTTTTCTTCACCGAAACTGTTCCGCGCAGGTTTGCATACAGCGCCGGAGCCGGGGGCGCGAGCCGGCTCAAAGACTCGCAGGTGGCTTATCCCGCCAATAAAATATTTCTGACGGAAGTCTATCTGGAGACCGGTAATTACCAATATCTCTCCTACACCAGCTATTATATTAATGACGGTTATTCCTACAACATGCATTCAGCCGGAGGAAATGCCTTGTTCGCCGGAGGCAATGTCCGGTCTTTCCGGTTTACCGAGGCGAGGAGTCAATATTTTCCGAGCAACTCAGACGCATATTTCTCGCCTTATATCGCGACCAAAAAAGAACACTATAACTTTGACTGATCAATCTATGAAAATCGGATTTATATTTTTGGCATTGATCGCGATCGCAAGTACGTTGGCGGGCGGTGAAATTTTCGCGGAGCCGGAACAGCTTCCCGCCGGAATCCGCTTCCCGCCTGGCGCGAAAGTCGGCGTCGACGCGGACGGCAATTGGGTGGTGAACGGCAAGCCCCGTTATCTCCTGGGCGTCCAGACGACCGGCACTGTCATGG
>JAVBSA010000486.1:0-6137 GCA_031556915.1 Victivallis sp. | reverse complement strand
GAGCTCCGGAGCAATCCGAAGCTGGAAGCGGATTTGAAACGGCTGGATTTCTATCTCGTCTTCATCGAAAATAATCTGCTCAGCCGCGACCTGGTGTTGCAATTCAGGGCGCGTGAGGAAAATACCGGCGCCGAGCGGCAGGTCAAACCCCGCGAAGCCATCCCCGGCGAAGCCCAGCTGGAGCGGATGATCCGGTACCTCGCCGAGCTTTACGAAGCCGGCATCGCCGATACCGAGGCCGCCCGGTGGCGCATCGCCGGCGAAGCGAAGCAACTTCGCAAGGAGCTGACCAGCTACCGCAACGACCTTCAGGATGAAGAAAAAATTGCGTCCCGGATGTGGAAAGAGTGGCTGAAGACAAGTCTGAAGATTATGCTCGCATGCGCGGCGACGGGCTTTTTCCTGCTGGTGTTCGCCGATTTCCTGCGGGCTCATTTCGACTGTGCGGAACATACCTTGAACGGTTAACATACGGAACAACCTCATGCGTCATATCATTTTGTCTTTATTTGTTCTCTTCTTCTCCCTGTTTTTCGGAACCGGTTGCCAGGAGAGTGTTGCGGATCCCCTGGAACAGGCCGATCAGCTCGCCAGGCAGGCGATCGTCATCCTGCTGAATGAGGATATCGAACGCTCCTACGGCCACCAGGTGTTTCAACTTGCACCCGGTACCGTTCTGTTCATCTCGCCCGGCGCCGTCGAAGGCGACGACGAGGCTATGAGATCCGGCCCGTTCACCATCGTAACTATCGCCAGGAAGTACAATGCGCTTAAATCGGAATACAAAACGGTAAAAACAGCCGGCACCAAAGTCCGCGCCAACAAGAAAAATCCCGCCTACCCTTATCAGGCGAAGCTCAGCCTGACGCTGAATATCATCTTGACGGAATATTCCATCTGCAACGGATTTCCACTTTCCGTCGTGACTCCGGCCGAGTGGGCGGGTTGGTCCCCGGGAAAACGGAGAAGCCATTTGGGGGATTTCCACGCGAAGCTCCCCCCGAAAGAATTCGATTATATGGCGATCGCAGAAATGCCGGGTTCGAACCCCAGCGCGACCCAGGAGACCAAGTCCTTTGACATCGTCTGGAGCAAACGGGAAAAACAGTGGCAATTGGCCTCGCACGCCGGCGAATCCCCGCAGGAGGTCAAAGCCGGCCCCCCCACCTGGCCCGCCGCCGGGGCGGCGGAAGACTTGCGTCAGAAACATTTTGAAGCGGCCGGTTTTGTCAGGCACGGCGGGAAATATTTTCCGGCCGCCGACATCGAAATCGTGAAGTACAAGGAACAGGGGCTTGAATTCCACGGCGGCAAATGGCAGGATCCGGCGAAGATTCAGGCGCTTCTGAAGTTCCGGGAGCTTCTCGGCGAGTGGAACCGGAGCGGCGCGGTCGGTCAATTGCCGAACGTGCTTCAGGCGCTCAATCAGCTGTCAGGAACGGATTCCTTCGATCACTCCGCCGAGCTCACGGTGGCGGCTCTGCTCAATTTCGTCAAGACGTGCGAACAGAAGGACGATGAGAAAAAGCTCGGGCAACTGCTGCATCTTTTGAACAACAATCCGCAGCTGAAAGCGGTCGATACGGGCAAGCTCGGCGAAACCATCCTGGCGGCACAGGAAGAAATCAAACAGAAAAAGCAGCGCAATACCCTGGAAGCCCAGATCAAGCAATTGGCCGCCATGCGGAAAAATCTTCAGGAACGCCGGGATTTCCTGGAGCTGATGACAGACTTCGCCCCGGACCGGATCGCAAACATCAATATCGTCACACTCAAAAAGTTGCAAAGCTATATCAATGCGGACAAAGGAGTTCCGCTCTATCTTACTTTGATCGGGATCGTCCGCAACCAACCGGAATTTCTCAACACTTACATGGAGCATTTGAACGATTCACGTCTTGTGGATCTGTATCAGAAATGTACCCGGTGCACCGGGGGCGGCACACAGTCCTGCGGCTCCTGCGGCGGCAGCGGAATCTGCCGGAGCTGCGGAGGGAGCGGGACGCAGACGATCCGGGATCCCAGCGGAGGCAGAAAAAGAGTTCCTTGCGCGCCCAAATGCGGCTTCTGCCTCAAAAGTTCGGCGTGCGCCTCCTGTCGCGGGTTCGGTTTGGTCTTCTTCCGGGATAAAGCCCAGAAACGGCTCGGCGATTTTTACGGGGAATTCATCAATGAAGTAAACATCGATATCGAAGCGAGCGCTCTTGCGGTCGAACAACTCCGCAAAACGGTCGAACAAAAGAAGGCGGCCGGCGTGAACCCGGTCGCGGCCGGGGAATCACAGGCGGATTGATCGGCCTGAAACACAATTCTGTTCCATCGGGTTGACAACGGCACAAACCCGGTTATCTTAAATCCATGAAGAAAAATTCGAACAATGGCATTGTCGCTTGATTTTCAGTGGTTTGCGATAAAAACGCAGCTTCGCCCGACAGGTGAACAATGGCAATTTAGAGCAAATTACTTCCACGGATTCAGATAAAGGAGCTGTTAATAATGAAATTTTTTATGGCTGTCGCTTTGATAACCGGAATCTCGCTGATAAGCTTGGGATTGGATATCAAATTATCCACCGGACAAGTTTTGCGGAATGTCAAGGTCGAAAATGTTTCAATCAAAGGAATTACTCTGTTGCATTCAGATGGCGGAACGAATGTGCGCCCGGAGCAGCTTTCCGAAGCCGGCGGAAAAACCCTTGCGAAAGAAATCGAGCAATATAACCAGCTTGTGGAAAAACATAAAGAACAAGTCAGGATTGCTTCTGAGCAACGGGCTATTCAAGAGAAGGCTTCAGCGGAACAACAGCGACAACAGGAAGAAGCAAAACGTGAAAGGATCAAACACGAAACGGAAAATATCAAAAAGATTTTAGCAATAGCCCAGAAGGACTCCACCTTTCAATGCATCCCTGCCTTGCGGGAGGCGATCCGGAACAATCCTCATGCAAAAAATTTGAAAACCGCTCAGACTCTGCTTAACCAAATGGAGAAGGAAGTAAAATCCGCCGCCACCCGGGAACTGCTCCTCCAACCCGATGATATATTAAACGTCAATTGGAACTTGAGCATTGATACACTCAAGAAAAACGGCGCGACCTTAGGAAGCAGCTCATCTTCAAGACCCGGCAGTACTTACAAATACGGTCTTGTAACGTATCGGTACACTCCGGATGGCAATTTAAGACAAGTAGCTATTTGCGATTCAACCAACATCGAACAGGCATTGCTGGGAACCAGATTTGAACAATTCCTCATTGGAATAATTGAAAATTTCAAGAGCCAAAATGTTTCCTTCCAGATTGAGTATTATAAAAGAATTGCCGTACAGGCGTCTTTTTTAGCCTGGCTTAAGGTTCCGGGTGATGCTTTCATTATCGTTCAACGCACAGAAAATATGAGTGAATTAAATTCAAATTCCATCTATATTTACGCCTATCACTCAAAGTATTATACAATAGAGGAGATTCTCCGGGGATATCAGCCGGCTGATTGATGGCATATACGACAAAAAAATCGTTGTTGGAGGCGATCCGCGGCGGCGACGGGGTCTCGTGGCATGAATTCTACGAAACCTACCGCCCGCTGATCGTCGTGCGCGGGCGGAATTACAAGCTCAACGCCGCCGAAACCGACGAGCTGGTCCAATCGGTCATGCTGCGCTTTTTCGACAGAAGCAAGAGCTTCGTCTATGACCGGAGCAAAGGCAAGTTCCGCGATTATCTCGGCGTGATGATTTACCGTTGCGCCCTGAATATCATCCGGCAGCGGCGCGAAAACGAAATCGGATATGACGATGTCGAAATCGCGGAGCCGGAACAGGACCGCGACCGCTGGCTCCTGGAATGGCAACAGCATATCATGACGCTGGCGATGAAGCAGCTGAGACTTCAGGTCGAAGAGGTCACCTTTCAGGCGTTCGAGCTTTACGCGGTCAAAGGGGAAACGCCGGAGAAGGTGGCGAAGTTTCTGAAGATTCCGGTCAATATGGTCTACGTGGCCAAAAGCCGGGCAGTCGCCAAACTGCGGAAAATCGTCGATCTGTTACGGGCGGAGGAATAATCATGCACGATCCCGGACCCGTGACGAAACAGAAATCGGCAGGATAAATGCGGATTCCCGACTACGACATCCTGTGGAAATGCGGGCACGGAGCGTTCGGCGAAGTATGGATCGCCCAAACCCGCGCCGGTTCCCTGGTCGCGCTGAAAACAATCGGGAAGTCGGAGCAGATCGAAAAGGAGCTTGCCGGCCTCCGCAGTTATTCCCGGATCGCCGATTCCCCATACCTGATTCGAATTTTCCACATCGGCGAAGCCGGGAGCATGCTTTACTATACCATGGAGTTGGCCGACAACCTCGGCTCCGAAGAACATTACATCCCGGCGACGCTCGCCAATCTGCTGAAAGAACAAAATCGGTTTGCGCCCGCTGAAACCGTGGAACTGGGCCTGAAGCTTCTCGCCGGGCTGGAAGCGCTCCACGGCGCCGGGCTGGTTCACCGGGACATCAAGCCGGAAAACATCCTTTTCGTCAACGGCGAACCCAAGCTCTCCGACATCGGCCTGGTGCGTTCGGTATCGCAATCGCTGAGTTTGGGCGGCACGCTGGGTTTCATCCCGCCGGAACGCCTGAAATCCGGTTCCGGCGGCAAAAGCTGCGCCGACGACCTCTACGCGCTCGGCAAAGTCCTCTATTGCTGCCTGACCGGCAACGGGGTGGAAGATTACCCCTCGTTTCCGGTCTCGCTGCTGGATGACGCGTACAGCAGCCTGAATGAAGCCATCCGGGCGGCGTGCGGTAAAAACATCACCTTGCGCTTCAAAACGCCGGAAGAGTTCCGAAACGCCCTGGAGAACGGCATTTCCGGGAAGCAACGGATTCGGGCCGTCGCATACCGGCTGCGTTATTGGGGAGCCGGCTTACTGCTGCTTGCTGTGGCGCTTTTCAGTATCCTGTGGCGGCTGTCCGCGGCGCCTCCCTCGGCGTCTCCGCCGGCATCGTCCCGGGTGATTCAACAGCCGGTCGCTCCCCGACAGAAGGAGCCGCGTTCCCTGCAAGCCGGTGAAATGCAGACCCGGCCGGAGAAGCTGGATTCCCCGCCCCGCCGCCCGATCTCCATGCTCCGCGGGTTCACGGCAAGCAAATGGCGGAATCTGGATGGCGGAGGATTCCCGGGAATCTACAACGGAAAAATCCGATTTTATTCGGAGAACTCCGGCACTTTCCGGCTGATGCTGCCGCTGGAATTCGATTATGCGATCCGTTTCGAGGTCAACTATGAACGCCTGAGGGATTCGTTGACGTTCCAGGTTCAGTCGCCGGTGCACAATACCCATTACCAATGGACATTGACGAAACAGGACCGGCAATTGAGTTTGAGCCAGCTGGAATATCAAACGGAAAACGGCGAAAATAAAATTTACGTCACCCCCCGGAGGCAACCCCCGGACACGCCGGGGTTTCACAAGGTGGAAATGCTTCAAACCGCCAGAATTTTCCGGTTGTATATCGACGGAGAGCTGGTTCTTTTTTCTCCGAGTTTCTTTATCGGCGGCTATTTTGCCATCTCCATTCCGGAGCCCACCGGCAGCTATCTTGTGGAGCTGAAAGATTTTGAACTCCTGCGGATTCCCCACGATCCGAACTGCCCCCCGGACAGGCAATACCAATTGCCAAACGATAGATAGTCCGGAACCGGGATCACCGGTTGGCGTGGCGGTATTCGGCGGGCGAAACTCCCAGGCGCTGCTTGAAAATGCGGCAGAAGTAGGTGACGTCTTCGAAACCGCAGGCGACGGCGATCTCTTTGACCTGCCGGTTGGTCGTGTTGAGCAAGTCGCAACCGAGGCTCAGCTGCCGGTTGCGGATGAGCCGGGCGACCGTATTGCCGCTCTCTCGGCGGAGCCGGTCGATCAATTTCCGGAGATCGATTCCGAGCCGTTCGCTCACTTCTACCGGCGTAATTGCATTGGCGTTGATGATGCTCCTGACCGCGTCGAGAAGGCGGCGCGGTCCGTCATTGCCGGCTTGCCGGCGCGCCGCTTCCTCACCGACCTCGGCGAGGAAGTCGCCCAATCGGTCAGCGCGCAGATCGACGGCGCGCTCTGGCAACGGACATTGACGCCTCACAACCTCTCC
>JAVBSA010000373.1:0-4438 GCA_031556915.1 Victivallis sp. | reverse complement strand
CCTTTTCGGGCGAAGCCCGAAAAGGCGTCGGCCCCGGCACCTTGCCGGTCGGAGGTTCCAAGGAGGCGAAGCGCTCCTTGGCGGAGTTTGAGGCGGAGCCTCAAGTCCAGGCGCGTTTATTTTGGCTAGCGCTTATGGGCGACGCGCCCTCCTGGCGGAGTAGCGAGGCAGAGCCTCAATTCCCACGACTTACTTTTTCTTTTTGCGCTTTTCTTTGAGCTCGACGTCGGCGGAGAGTTTTTCCACCCAGTTCTGAAGCTTGCGCCGTTTTTCCGCCGGGGGGGTTTTGGGCATTTTCGGCCCTTCCTTTTTGGCGGGTTCGCGAACTTCACGGGGTTCGCGCGGGGCGGAGGCGGGGGCGGGCCGGGGGGGGCGTTCGGCGGTCATGGGTTCTTCGCCGGGTTCGCGTTCGGCGGCCATTTGGACTTTGGGTCCGCCTTTGCGGAATGCGGCGATGACTTTTTCGGCGTTTTCGAAATCGACGTTGACGAACGAGAAGTTATCGAAGCAGTCGATTTTGCCGACCAGATACTTTTTGATCCGGGCTTTTTCCCAGAGGAGATCGAGGACGCGAACGGCGCCGTAGCCGTCGCGTTTACCGATTCCGATATAGAGCCGGGCCTGGCCGCGGTCGTCGACTCCGGTTTCCCAGGAGCGGCGGTCGCGCTGTTTTTTAGCGGCTCCGAGTTCGGTGTAGTTGCCGGGCAGCAGTTCGCCCTGGAACCGGAGTTGGAGGAAGGCGGCCACGAGGTCGGCGGGGGAATCGAACGTGGAGAGCATTTCTTCGGCAAAGCCGATATAATCTTTTTGCTGGCCGCCTTCGATGACTTCGGCGAGTTCCTCGGTGAAGCGCTGTTTTTTGAGTTCGACGATATCCCTGCCCTGGGGCAGTTCTTTCTTTTCGATTTTGGTGCCGGCTTCGCGCTGGATGAGGGAGAGGCGGCGATATTCGGCGGGGGTCACAAAGGTGATGGCGACGCCGGTTTTGCCGGCGCGCCCGGTACGGCCGATGCGGTGAACGTAGGTTTCGGTTCCCTGCGGCATGGAATAGTTGATGACGTGGGTGAGGTCATTGACGTCGATTCCGCGTGCGGCGACGTCGGTTGCGATGAGGATGCGGAATTTCTTCGCTTTGAACTGGCTGATGACTTTGGTGCGCTGCACCTGGGCAATATCGCCGTGGAGGGCTTCGACGCGGTGGCCGCGCAGTTTGAGTTTTTCGACCAGTTCATCGACGTCGTTGCGGGTGCGGCAGAAGACGAGGGCGTAAAAATTCTTCTCCATATCGATGATGCGGGAGAGGGCTTCGAATTTTTCTTCGCGCCGGACTTCGAACCAGATCTGTTCGGTGAGTTCGGTGCTGAGCTGGGTGCTTTCGGTGCGGATGACCTCATATTCGCGCATATACTTTTCGGCGATGGAGAGGATGGCGTCGGGCATGGTGGCCGAGAACATGAGCATCCGCTTATCGGGATTGGTTTCGGCGAGGATGGCCTCGAGCTCTTCGGCGAATCCCATGTCGAGCATTTCGTCGGCTTCATCGAGCACGGCGAATTTGAGTTCGGAGAAATCGAGTTTTCCGCGATGGATGAGGTCGAGCACGCGCCCGGGGGTTCCGATGACGACGTCGACGCCGTCGCGGAGGCGTGCAAACTGCACTTCGATCGCCTGTCCGCCGTAGAAGGGGGCGATGGAGAGGGCGGACTTCCCTTTGAGGGAATTCATCTCTTCGGCGATCTGGATGGAGAGTTCGCGGGTGGGCGCCAGCACCAGGGCTTCGGGTTTGCGGGAACGGGGCTCGCAAAGTTCGATGATGGGAATTCCGAACGCGGCGGTTTTGCCGGTTCCGGTCTGAGCCTGCCCGATGATGTCGAGGGACCCGTCGAGCAGTTTGGGGATGGCCAGTTCCTGGATGGGGGACGGGGCCTCGAACCCTTTGGCGCGCAAGGCGTCAAGGATGGATTCGGAAACGCCGAGTTCCCGAAAAGCTTGGAGATCGTTCACAATAAACTCTTTTCTCTGCCATAAGCAGTCAAAAATAGAACTGCTTTATGGCAGCGGTCCTGTGACCGCAAACAACCAACGCAGTTATCCTTTCCGTCCATACGGAAAACTCTTAATATACACCCGCTTGATTCGCAAAGAAAGCCCCCGGACAAAAAAAGCGGCGGAATTTCTTCCGCCGCTCTTCAGTTACGTTCAGATTATGGGAGAAGATTATAATTATCTCCCTCAAGATATTCAACCGTACGAACCTTGATTCTCCCGGTGGCCGGATTGCGGTCATAGGTAACCAGCAACCTCACTTCGCCGGTAATCTGGTCGAAGTAGATATTATCCGTTGAATTAAAATCAAAAACTCCGTAAGTCGCAGGGTGCGCCGGGTCACTGAGGGTACCGTCAGCCAACAGCCTGCGGATCGGCCCCTCGACGTCGAGAATCGACTGGGCGACGATCACCGCCTGGAAACTGGTGACCAATCCCGGCCCGGTCTTCATCAGGTTCATCACTTTTGCGGCTAAATCCTCCATTTCCGCCTTGGTCAGGGGGACCGCCGGGGTGGCCACGAAATACTCCAACGCTTCCGACCGTGCGAGCAACTCCGGCACCGGCGTCGGGGTCGTACTACACAATCTGGTGATGATCTGATACCGGATCGCATCCAATGCCGAACGGGCGGCATCCGCACCAGCATCAGCGCCTCCAGTTGGATTCACCGTGGCCGACCAGGCGTAAAACTCGCCAAGCGGAGCATCCGCCAAAATACTTTGAAGCAGACTGGCATTCAAGGAGTTCACTCCATTCGCAATCAAAGGATCAATGCGGAACATGTTGAAATCGACCTTCCCCCAGCTCCGCGCCTCGGGCCCCAACTTCACCTGATCCAGAATGGCGCCGTCCCCATCCACATACGACCTGCCGGCTGTATTGACCGTATAATTTTTGTGATCTTCCAAGTCAAAGTTGTCCGATGCTCTGAGATTAATCGTCTGCCACGGGTGGGCGCGGTGAATCGCCCCCAGTTCCCAAGGCGACAACATAGCCCCGTTCCGGATATACGCGGTGGAAAGATGCTGGTTCCGGTAGGGGCCGCGCCAAGCCGGATCCGTCACAACTTCCGGATCCCCGGCGGTAGCCGCAACGGCATTCGGATTGCTGTCGCGGTTAACCAGGCCATTTTTTAAACGATCCTGAACATTTGTTTGTGCCGAATCGATGGTCATCGACAGAATCTGAGAACTGGAATCCCTGCCGTCATAATCCGCGAATTTCACGTTCTCCAGCGTGCTCCAATCACTCACTTGCGGAGTCGATGCGGGAGAATGAATATAAAGATTCTGCCGGGGATCTTTTACCTCGATTCCCCCCATATAAAACCAACGATCCCGCCCGGTCACCGTAAGATTTCCGCCGAGCGTAGGGATGAAATGATCTGCGACGGGGTTCAATGCCGACCTGGTGAACAGAGGAAAGTGGGACGCAGGATTCGCTGTCGACGGCAAAGTCGGCAGCACTGCTCCGGAATGTTCCCAACGCACAAAATCAACCCCCGGGCCGTCATTACTTGGCTTCGTCTCCACCAGCGCAATACCACCGAATGCCAAACCGGCATCGGCAATCTCAAACTTTACATTGTTGATCGTGGCAGTGATATTCGCCACTGATTCGCCCGCGGGAGCGGGTTTCTTCTTGGCTTCCTCTTCAACCATCTTCGAAAAATCAAACCAGTTCGCAATTCTTTCATTAGCCGGGTCAGTAAAGTTCCCAGAAGAAACCAGATATCCGTTCTGCCAGGTCGCATTTCGCAAACCGAAATCCACCATTATCAATTCACGAACCGTTGGCGTAGCCGTATTGGCAAAAACAAAAGCTCCACCATTCTGCGCCACGACATAACCGGAGTTATTGTCAAGAGAATTGTCCTCAAAAGTAAATGGGGCTGTCGAATTATCCGTAAAAGTAACCGATCCGGTACCATTGACTGAAACTTTGAGAGTAAGATTCAGGTTCCTGATTCCGGCTTTCAATGTATAAGCACCGGGATTGATCGCAGCAAGCGGACTTGTCGGATCGGCGATCCCCATTCCCAAACCGTAGATGTCGATCAATTCGGCAATCAGCTCCGGAGTGATCGTCACGTTTACCGTAAGTTTCTGGGTCGTTAAATTAGTTTGGTTCGTGGTAGTGATTTCCGGGAGAATCTCGAATCCCCACCCCAACTCGTTGATATAAGGAGTCCTCTCATTGCCGGTAAAGGCGGGCCAGAGAGTTTGAGAAGCTCCGGCGGCGGCTCCCAGCGTGGCAATCGTTCCCCAATCGGCGGCCGGTGCGGCAGCCGGTGAGGTCGGAATGGAATCCGTGTCGCAATAATCCAACAGATTCGCCGCAATCTGCCGCCTCATATCGTCAAAGGAGAAAAATCCCCCCTGGGTGCTGC